>CAYGUQ010000556.1:0-2983 GCA_964352995.1 uncultured Rhodobacterales bacterium | reverse complement strand
GTCTTCGTCGCGACGCCGCTTCGCCCAGATCTGCAGCGCGCTGGCCCCGCCCAGCGCCGCGACGAAGACCGCGAGCACCGCGTCGAAGGCGGGCTCGGGAACCGGCGCCGGCATGTAGAAGCCGCGGTTGTTGAGCGCGAAGGCGCCGAACTCAACGCTGTCGCGCGGCCGCGGCAGCAGGTTGAAGACGCCGAAAAACCAAGCGATGATCTGCAGCAACAGCGGCGTGTTGCGCAGGAACTCCACATAGGAGCGCGCCAGCGTCGAGACGATCCAGTTGCCCGAGAGCCGCGCCAGTCCAATGAACAGGCCGAGCGCCGTGGCGAAGAAGATCGACACGACCGCCACCAGCAACGTGTTGAGCACGCCGACCTGGAAGACCTTCCAGTAGCTGTCGCCCTCCTCGAAGGGGATCAGCGTGAACCCGATGCCGAAGCCCGCCGTCACCGGCAGGAAGTCGAACCCGGCGGACATGCTGCGCGCGGCCATGTTGGCCAGCGTGTTGTCCACCAGCCACCAGAACAGCGCGACCACGGCGGCCAGCGTCAGCGCCTGAAAGATGATCGAACGGGTCTTCTCGTCGCTGAGCAGCGCCCCGGGTCTGAAGCTCCCGCGCCGCGCGCCGTGGTCCTGCCTTGCGAACGCCATGCGTCCCTCGTCGTTGCCGCCGGGAAAGCGGCCCGTCCCCGCTCGGGGCCGGGCCGCGGGAGATCAGCGGAACGGCGGCGGGTACATGATCCCGCCCTGGGTCCACAGCGCGTTCAGCGTGCCGGCGCGGGGGATGCCGATCGGCGTGTTCTCGCCGACATGGCGCTCGTAGGCCTCGCCGTAGTTGCCGACCGCCTTGAGCACGGCCACCATGAAGTCCGCCGGCAGGCCCATGCCCTCGCCGATGTTGCCCTCGACGCCGAGCAGGCGCGCCACGCCGGGCCCCGGCGGATTGGCCGCCATCTCCTCGACATTGGCCTGCGTCACGCCGAACTCCTCGGCCTCCAGCATGCCGAAGCCGACCCAGCGCACGATGTTGGCCCAGGCGTCGTCGCCCTGGCGGACCACCGGGCCCAGCGGCTCCTTGGAGACGGTCTGCGGCAGGATCACATGGGCGGTGGGGTCGGGGAAGGCCGAGCGGCGCGCGGCGAGGCCCGACTTGTCGTTGGTGTAGGCGTCGCAGCCGCCGCCCAGATAGGTCTCGACGAGCACGTTGACGTTCTCGTTGGTGACCGGCGTCATCTCCATGCCGTTGGCGCGGAAGTAGTCGGCGAGGTTCAGCTCGGTCGTCGTGCCGGTCAGCACGCAGATCGTCGCGCCGTCGAGTTCGAGCGCGGAGGTGATGCCGCTGTCGACCGGCACGAGGAAGCCCTGCCCGTCGTAGAAGTTGACGAAGGTGAAATCGAGGCCGAGCTGGGTGTCGCGCACCGCCGTCCAGGTCGTCGTGCGCGAGAGCATGTCGGACTCGCCGTTGGCGAGCGAGGTGAACCGCACGGCGGAGGTGACGGACTGGTACTCGATCTTGTCGGGATCGCCCCAGATCGCGGCGGAGACGGCGCGGCACATGTCCACGTCGAGCCCCGACCACGTGCCGTCCGCCGCGAGCGCGTAGAACCCCGGCGTCGGGAGGCCCACCTGGCAGTTGAGGTGTCCCCGCTCCTTCACCGTCTCAAGCGTGCTCTGCGCCATGGCGGCGCCGGGGGTCAGGCTTACGCCCAGGGTGACGGCCCCGACGGCCCCCAGAATGGCTAGGCTTTGTCGCATCGTGTTGCGCCCTCTCTGTTGCTGCGCAGCGTCTTGCGCGCCGCGCGACCGGTAGTCGGCGCCCGAGCGTTAACGAGATGCGCCTGAGGGGCGATAGAATTGTGTCGGAACATCGTTGCGATGGGCCGAAAAAGCCCTGAATCGCCACCAATTGCCTATACATTGGGCGCCCACGGGAGATCGCACGGCGCCGCGCCGCCCAAACGTCTACGAATCATTCAGCTGTGCAGCTGCGGCCGCACAGCGCCGGTCAGTCGAGCGGCGACCAGCCGGGTCCCGGGTCGAACCGCTCCACGGCGCCGGCGACCGCCAGCGTGTCTTCGCCGAGATCGCGCTGATGGATCACGCCGTTCTCGCCGACCATGAAGGTCATCACGCCGGTCTCGCCGTAGGCGGCCGGATAGGCGATCAGCGCGTGCCCGGCGAGCATGCGGCCGTTGATCTCGTAGTCCATCTCCCCGCCGGGAGCGGACGGCCCCTGCCCGCGCAGCACGTGATAGACGTAGCCGAGATAGGCCTCCGGCGCCGAAACCTCCTCGCCGAGCGAGAAACCCTCCGCCGCCGCCCGCGCGACGAAATCGCCCACGGGGCTTGAGGGCGCGCCGGGCTCGTCGGGCCAGTAGAGGCCGTCGCGCGCGCCCTCGGAGCTGATCACGTGTGCGGCGAAGGCCATCACGCCGTCGCCGTCCCAGTCCGTGCGGCGAAACTCCGCCTGCACGTCGACATAGGCGCGGAGGAGCGCGATCACGTCGAGTTCGTTGCGGCCGATGCGCCGCAGCGTCACGGTCTCGCGCCCGGCCTCGGCGTCGAAGGCCCATGCGCCGTCGCCCGCGGCGACGATGGGGAACGGAAACGGCCAGAGGCCGCGGCCGAGATAGAGGATGCGTCCCTCGCCGTCCTCGGTCGGGCCCAGCCGGCTCAGCGCCGACCAGGCCGCCAGCAGCGCGGCGCGGTTGTCGGCGTCGCGGCCGGCGTCCCCGCTGAAGAGCAGATCCTCCGACTCCTCGCCGAAGATGTCGAGCAGCGCGGCGCGGTCGTTCGCCTCCAGCGCGGCGCGGAGGGCGGCCGCGGCCTCCGCGGGGGCCGGATACCGCGCGGGCTCCGCCAGCGCCGACGCGCCGACGAGACAGAGGGCGAGGGCAAGTCTCAACATCGCGCGCTCCTTGCTATCTGCGCTTGGCGAAGCGGCCGCCGCCGCTGGCGCCGCCGCGCGCCTTGGCCGCCTTGGCCT
>CAYGUQ010000555.1:0-2990 GCA_964352995.1 uncultured Rhodobacterales bacterium | reverse complement strand
CCGCGCCCGCAGCGCGCAGAGGGGGGGGGGGGGTCGCGCGGGCGCGGCGCGGGGGCGGGCGCGGGGGCGCCGCGCCCGCCCCGTCTCGGCGCCGCCGCGCGATGGGGGACGCGCAACGCGCCTCGGGCGGCATGTGGAGAAAGCCATTGTCATTTCCGCGTCGTCGTGAGTAGTGTCTGACGCTGCTCGGTTTGCGGCGCCTTCGCAACCGGCGTCGCGCATTCCGAAGCGGCGAGACGTAGTTTTCCCGGAGCCACGGCGGACGGGTTCGTGCGCGTCCACGCGACGCATGTGCGGACACGAAGCTCCGGGCGGCGCCTTAAAGCCGCTCCGCACGACCGGCCGCCCGCCTGACGGCGCGGCGCTGCCATTTGACAGGGGACCGCATGGGGTTCGATCAGAGACCGCGCGACGCCAGCGCGCCCGCCATCGGCGGACGCGACGCATCCGCGGCGGGTCGACCCATCGTCCTCTCCCACACACCCCAGGCCCGCGCGGCGTTGCGCCGCGGTCCGGGCCATGCCCATTTGCGGATCCATGCCCAAGAAAATGCTCATAGACGCCACCCACCCGGAAGAAACCCGGGTTGTCGTGGCGGACGGCTCCAAGGTTGAAGAATTCGACTTCGAGTCCATCAATAAACGTCAGCTGTCCGGAAACATCTATCTCGCGAAAGTGACGCGCGTGGAGCCGTCGCTGCAGGCGGCCTTCGTCGAGTACGGCGGCAACCGCCACGGCTTTCTCGCCTTCTCCGAGATCCATCCGGACTACTACCAGATCCCCGTGGCCGACCGGGAGGCTCTGATCGCGGCCGAGGAGGCCGAGGCCGCCGAGGAGCAGCGCGAGGCCGAGGGCGGGCGCGCCAGGTCCGCGCGCCCGGCGAAGCCGAAGGCGAAGGCGAGGCCGGAGCCCGAAGCGCCGGCCGAAGTCGCCGAGAGCGCCGCCGAAACCGTCGCCGAAGCGGCTGAGCCGGCCGCCGAGGCGCCCGAGAAGCCCGCCGCCGCCAAGCGCACCCGCTCGCGCAGCCGCAAGAAGCCCGCCAAGGCCGAGACCGTCGAATCCGAGGCCGCCGAGGCTTCAGGCGACGCGGCGCCCGAGGCGATCACCGCTCCGCAAGACGCGCCCGAAGCCGCCTCCGGCGAGCCCGAGCCGAGCGCCGCGGTCCGGGAAGATGCTTCGGAAGTCTCCCCCGCCGACGCCGAAGCCGACGCAGACGCAGACGCCCCGCGGCCCGGCCCGGCCTCAATCGCCGAGGGCGCCGGCGCCGACGACTCCGAGAGCGTCAGCGAGGCCTTCGAACCGGAGGCGTCGCCCGACGCCGTCGCCGAGGACGCCGGCGCCGCGCCGAAGAAGCGCTCGACCCGCGGCCGCCGCACCCGCAAGCCCGCCAAGGCCGACGCGCCGGCGGAGACGGCGCGCGAGGCCGAGCCCGCCGAGGCGCCCGAGGAGGACAGCGGCGTCGAGAGCGTCGGCGCCGAGGAGGCGCGCGAGGAGATGCGCCCCCGCAAGCCGCGGATGCGCAACTACAAGATCCAGGAGGTGATCAAGGTCCGGCAGATCATGCTGGTCCAGGTCGTCAAGGAGGAGCGCGGCAACAAGGGCGCCGCGCTCACCACCTACCTGTCGCTGGCCGGCCGCTACTGCGTGCTGATGCCCAACACCGCGCGCGGCGGCGGCGTCTCCCGCAAGATCACCTCGGCGGAGGACCGCAAGAAGCTCAAGGAGATCGCCGCGGAGTTCGAGGCGCCCAAGGGCATGGGCCTCATCATCCGCACCGCCGGCGCCAAGCGCACGCGGCTGGAGATCAAGCGCGACTACGAGTTCCTGCTGCGCCAGTGGGAGGAGATCCGCGAACTGACGCTCAAGAGCGTCGCGCCCGCGCTGATCTACGAGGAAGGCTCGCTGATCAAGCGCTCGATCCGCGACCTCTACTCCAAGGACATCGACGAGGTGCTCGTCGAGGGCGACGAGGCCTATCGCGAGGCCAAGGAATACATGCGCATGCTCATGCCGAGCCATGCGAAGAACGTGAAGCCCTATAAGGACGACATCCCGCTCTTCAGCCGCCAGGGGGTCGAGAGCTATCTCGCGGCGATGTTCAACCCGACCGTGCAGCTCAAGTCGGGCGGCTACATCGTCATCGGCGTGACCGAGGCGCTGGTGGCCATCGACGTCAACTCCGGTCGCTCGACGCGCGAGGGGTCGATCGAGGAGACGGCGCTCAAGACCAACCTCGAGGCCGCCGACGAGGTCGCGCGCCAGCTCCGCCTGCGCGATCTCGCCGGGCTGATCGTCATCGACTTCATCGACATGGACGAACGGCGCAACAACGCCTCCGTCGAGAAGCGCATGAAGGACCGGCTCTCGTCCGACCGCGCGCGCATCCAGATCGGCCGCATCTCGCCGTTCGGTCTGATGGAGATGAGCCGCCAGCGGCTCAGGCCGGGCATGATCGAGGCCTCCACCGCGCCCTGCCCGCACTGCCACGGCACCGGGCTGACCCGCTCGGACGACAGCCTTGCGCTGTCGATCCTGCGCGAGGTCGAGGAGGAGGGCGTGAAGAAGCGCGCCGCCGAGCTCCGGGTGAAGGCGCCGGTCTCCATCGCCAACTACATCATGAACCAGAAGCGCGCGCATCTCATGGCGATCGAGGCGCGCTGCGGGCTTTCGGTGATGGTCGAGGGCGACCCGGCGCTGATCAGCCCCGAGCACCGCATCGAGCGGGTGCGCGCGGCCGTGGCGCGGCCCGAGCCGGCGCCGGCGCCTGCGACCGTGCGGGCCGGCGCCGGCCTCGCAGCCTTCGACGACCCCCGCAACGACGCCGAGGACGACGCCGAGGCGGAGGCCGAGGCCCCTGCGCGGTCGGGCGACAGCCGCCCCGCCGAGACCCGCGCAGCCGCGCCGCGCGACAACGGCGACGACGCCCGCGGCGACGGGAAGGCCAAGCGCCGGCGCGGCAAGCGCGGCGGCCGCCGGCGGCGGCGCGAGGA
>CAYGUQ010000554.1:0-2992 GCA_964352995.1 uncultured Rhodobacterales bacterium | reverse complement strand
TCGCCGCGCTACTGGATCGCAGCAGGCTGGGCGGCGTCGCCAAGCCCTTCTGGCCGGCCCACCGCCACCACGCGCAGCGCGTCTGCGTCGAGCCACTTGCGCGCCACGCGGGAGATGTCGTCCAGCGTCACCGCCTCGACCAGCGCATTGCGCGTGTTCACATAGTCCGCCGGCAGGTCGTCGAGCTGCATCGCGACGAGGATGCCCGCGATCTTGGCGTTGCTGTCGAAGCGCAGCGGATAGGCGCCGGTCAGGTAGCGCTTGGCCTTGTCGAGCTCCTCGGCCGTCACGCCCTCCTCCGCCATCCGCCGCCATTCCGCGCGGATCACGTCGAGCGACTCCGCCGCCCGCGCGTTCGCCGTGCCGACGCCGCCGATGATGAGCCCCGCCCGGTCGAACGATGCGATGTAGGAGTAGGTCGAGTAGGCCAGCCCGCGCTTCTCGCGCACCTCCACGGTCAGGCGCGAGCTGAACCCGCCGCCGCCGAGGATGTAGTTCATCACATAGGCGGGGATGAAGTCGGGGTCGTCGCGCAGCGGCCCGGCCTGCCCGAACAGAACCGTCGTCTGCGGCGCGTCGAAATCCACCACGTTGACGCCGCCGCCCGCCGCCGGCTCAACCATCGCCGGGCGCGCCGGCGCGGCTTCGGGAAGCCCTGCGAGCAGCATGTCCACCATCTCGCCGGCCTTCTGCGGCGTGACGTCGCCGACGATCCCGATCACCGCGCCGTCCCGCGTCAGCAGGCGGCGGTGGGCGGCGCGCAGGTCGTCGGCGTCGAGCGCCGAGACGGTCTCGACGGTCCCGTCGCCGGGCCGGCCATAGGGGTGGTCGGGGAAGGCCGCGCCGAACCATGCGCGGCTCGCCAGCGCGTCGGGATCGCTCTCGTCGGAGCGCAGCGACGAGAGGATCTGCCCGCGCACCCGGCGCAGCGGCTCCTCGTCGAAGCGCGGCTCGGCGATGGCGGTGCGCAGCAGCGCGGCGCTCTCGTCGAGGTTCTCGCTCAGCATCCGCGCCGAGACGGAGAACGCGTCCCGCCCCGAGCTGAAGGAGAAGTTCGCCGCGAGCAGCTGGGCCCGCGTCGAGAAAGCCAGCGAATCCATCTCGCCCGCGCCCTCGTCCAGCATCCCGGCGAGGAAGTTCGCGGCGCCGAGCTGGTCGGCGGGCTCGGACGAGGCGCCGCCGACGAAGCTGATCTCAAGCGCGACCATCGGGATCGAGGCTTCCTCGACCAGCCAGAAATCCTTGCCGCCCGGCGAGGTCAGCGTCTGGATCGGCGCCGCCGCCCAGGCCCCGCCCGCCAGCAGCGCCGGGGCGAGAAGCCCGGTGAGAAATCCTGCGGTCCTGCTCACGGCGTTCATCCTTCGGTCCCCGCGGTCGCGGTCTCGGTTCCCATCAGCCAGCCGGTGACGGACGCCTCGGGCCGCAGCATCTCGGCTGCGCGGATCACGTCCTCCCGCTCCACGGCGCGGAGCAGGTCGGGCCAGGCCTCGATCTCCTCCAGCGTCAGCCCCACCGAGAGCGCCGCGCCGTAGCGCCGCGCGAGGCCGGCGCCGCTGTCCTGCGCGTAGATCTCGGCGGCCGAGACGCCGACGCGCGCGCGCTCGAGCTCCTCCTCGGTCGGGCCCTCCTCCGCCAGCCGCGCCAGCACGCGGTCGACGCCCGCCTCGATGGCCGCGAGGTCCACCCCCTCCGCCGGCACGGCGTAGAGGCCGAACTCGGCGTCGTCGCGGGAGGACGCGGAGTAATAGGCACCGGTGCTGATCGCGACGCCCTCTTCGATCTCAAGCGTCCGCGCGAGCCGAGAGGTGACGCCGCCGCCGCCCAGGACCTCGGCCAGCACGGTCAGCGCCGCGGCGTCCTCCGCCTCGCCGGAGACGCGGGTGGGCGTGAGATACTGGCGCAGCATGTAGGGCTGGCGCACCCGCGCGTCGCGCATCCGAAGCCGGCGCGGGGCGAGCTGCGGCGGCTCCTGCGGCCGCGCCTCGGGCGGCCGGCCCGACGGTTCGTGGACGCCGTAATAGGTCTCGGCCAGCCGGCGCACCTCCTCGGGGTCTACGTCGCCTGCGACCACGAGGATGGCGTTGTCGGGCGCGTAGTAGCGCTCGTAGAAGTCCAGCGCGTCCTGCCGCGAAAGCTGCTCCATCTCCGCCCGCCAGCCGATCACCGGGATCCGATAGGGATGGTTCATGTAGAGCGCCGCCGACATCTGCTCGCCGAAGAGCGCGCCGGGGTCGTTGTCGGTGCGCTGGCTGCGTTCTTCGAGGATCACGTCGCGCTCGGTCCGCGTCGCCTCCTCGCTGATGACGACGTTGCGCATCCGGTCCGCCTCCATGCGCATCACCGTCTCCAGCCGGTCGGCGGCGATGCGCTGGAAATAGGCGGTGAAGTCGCGGGAGGTAAAGGCGTTGTCCTGCCCGCCGTTCTCCGCCACCAGCTTGGAGAAGGCGCCCTCGGGGATGACCTCGGTGCCCTTGAACATCAGGTGTTCAAGGAAGTGGGCGATGCCGCTGGTCCCCTTCGGCTCGTCGGCGGCGCCGACGCGATACCAGACCATGTGCGTCACCACCGGCGCGCGGGCGTCCTCGATGACGACCGCCTCCATGCCGTTGTCGAGCGTGAAGCTCGTCACCTTCGGCGCGGCGAACGCCGCTCCCGCCATCGTGAACGCCGCGACGGCGCAGACGGCGCGTGCTCCAAGTCCCATGCGAACATCCCTTCGATCGGCGTCGAATTGCACTTAGATCGCGTATCGGGCGACGCAAGCGCCGCCCGGATCACTCAATCGGCGCCGCGGTCACTCCGTCGGCGTCGGCGGCACCGGGGCGACCGCGCCCTGCTCGCGCAGCCTGTCGCTCTCCGCAACCGGGTCGAGCCGCCGCCGGCGAGGATGACGGGCAGGTGCGCGAGACCATCGTCGCCGAGGCGCGGCCGCCGGAGCGCCGGTTCGGGCTCGACAGCATCTTCGGCTTCGAGATCGAGCAGGACCCGCAGG
>CAYGUQ010000553.1:0-3002 GCA_964352995.1 uncultured Rhodobacterales bacterium | reverse complement strand
AGCCGCGCGTCGGCGAGCGCGAGCCTTGCCGAAGCGACCGCGACGCTCGAGAGCGCCGAAGCGGTCGCCGAGGCCGCCGCCGCCGAACGCGAGCGGTCGCGGACGCTGCTGGGGCGGGGCGCGATCACGCAGGCCGCGTTCGACGAGGCCCGCCGCGCCGCGCGCCAGGCCGAGAGCGAGGTCGCCCGCGCGCGCGCGGCGCTGTCGCGATGGCGCGCCGACATCGACGCGCAGGAGGACGTCGTGGTCGCCATGCGCTCGCTTGAGGCGGCGCAGGCCGCTCTTTCCGCCGCTGAGCGCGACGTGGAGCGGGCCTATGTCCGCGCGCCGATCTCAGGCGTCGTTCTCGACGTCCATGTCCGTGCGGGCGAGGCGCCGGGCGCCGCCGGCTTGATCGACATGGGCGACGTCGACCGCATGACGGCGGAGTTCGACGTCTATCAGGCGATGATCGGGCGCGTCTCAGTCGGCGACGCTGTCGCGATCGCCGCCGAAGCGCTGGACGGCCCGCTGAGCGGCGTGGTCAGCGACATCGGGCTCGTCGTGGGCCGCCAGACCCTGACGGAGGACGATCCCGCGGCGAACACCGACGCGCGGGTGGTGAAGGTGACGGTCGCGCTGGACGCGCGGTCCTCCACCGCCGCCGCGCGCCTCACCGGCCTTCAGGTCACGGGCTGGATCGCCGTCGGCGGCGCGCCGTGAGCCGGCTGCTGCAGCGGCTTCTGGGGCGCCTGCCCATCGGCTGGCTTCAGCTGGTCCACAACCGCACGCGGTTCGCGGCGGCGCTGGCCGGGGTCTCGTTCGCCGTCATTCTGGTCTTTGTCCAGCTTGGCGTCCTGGGGGCGCTGAACGCCTCGGTCGTCACGCCCTACCGCCAGTTCGACGCCGACGCCATGATCTCGGCCGCCGACGCCAGCACGCTGACCGAGGGCAGCAACGTGCCGCGTCAATGGATGCATCAGGCGCTGTCCGTTCCGGGAGTGGCGGCTGCGGCGCCGCTGTTCGTCGGCTCCCTCGACTGGTCGCGCGAGGACGGCACGACGACGGCGCTGCAGCTTCTCGCGGTCGACCCGGCAAGGGCGGACTTCGTCGCGGCTCCCCTGCGCGCCGAACTGGCGCTGCTGATGAACGCCGACTGGGGGCTTGTCGACGACAAGACGCGCGGCGTCGCGCCCGGCGCCTTCGCCGGCGTCGGCCCCGCCAGCCCGTTCACGTTCGAGGCGGCCGGCCGCGCCATGCGCATCGTGGGGACGGTCTCGATAGGCGGCGGGTTCTCCGCGGATGGATACCTGTTCGTCTCGGATCAGACCTTTCTTCGGTTCTTTCCGCGGCGCGTGTCGGGAGCGCCCAGCCACATTCTCCTGCGGTTCGATCCCGCAGCGGACGCGCCCGCGGTTCTGGCTGCGATACGCGCTGCGGTTCCCGCCGAACACGCCCGCGTCCGCGGGTTCGCTGAGGCGGCGGAGGAGGATCGGCGCTATCAGACGACCGAGCGGCCCACGGGGCTGATCTTCGGCTTCGGCGTGGCGATGGGCGCGGTGGTGGGCGTCATCATCGTCTATCAGATCCTCGCCACGGACGTCGCCGATCACCTTGGCGAATACGCCACCTTCAAGGCCATCGGCTACCGCCACCGGTTTTTTCTGGGCGTGGTGTTCGAGGAGGCGGCGATCCTGGCGCTGCTGGGCTTTGCGCCCGGTTTCCTGGTCTCGATCGGGCTCTACGCCGCCCTGAGCGGCGCCACCGGCCTGCCGGTCGCCATGGACGCGAGCCGCGCGCTCGGCGTTTTCGCCGGGACGCTGGGGGCCTGCATGCTGTCGGGCGCCGTCGCGACGCGCCGGCTCCGCGGCGCCGACCCGGCCGACCTGTTCTAGGGGGCGCTCATGACCGTGCAGGATCGCCACGCCCGCCATGCCGTCTCGTCCCCAGGCGCGCCGGTCGAGGCGCGCGGCCTCAATCACTGGTTCGGCGAGGGCGAGGCGCGCAAACAGGCGCTGTTCGACATCGACCTTGCGGCGGCCCCCGGATCGCTGACGATCCTGATGGGGCCGTCGGGCTCGGGCAAGACGACGCTGCTGACGCTGATGGGGTGCCTGCGCGCGGTGCAGGACGGCTCGATGCGCCTGCTGGGGCGGGAGCTGCGCGGCGCCGACGAGGACGCGATGGTCGACAGCCGCCGGCGGCTCGGCTTCATCTTCCAGTCCCACAACCTGCACGGCAGCCTGACGGCGTTGCAGAACGTGGCGATGGGCCTCGCCGTCCATGGCCCCGACCATTCCGGGCTCCACGCCCGCGCCTCCGCGCATGCGCTGACGCTGCTCGGGCTGGGCGAGCGGCTCCACTATCTGCCGCAGAACCTGTCGGGCGGTCAGAAACAGCGCGTCGCCATCGCGCGCGCCCTGGTCGGCGACCCGGCCGTGGTGTTCGCCGACGAACCGACGGCGGCGCTCGACAAGGCGTCCGGCCTCACCGTGGTCCACCTGCTCAAGCGGATGGGCCGCGCCCGTGGAACGACGACCGTGATGGTGACCCATGACAACCGCATCCTCGACCTCGCAGACGCCATCGTCACGCTGGAGGAAGGCCGCATCACCGAGCGCGAGACCCGGCGCTGACCCGACCCGCCGGGCGCTGCTGGCGCTGCTCGGAGCCGCCTCGGCGTCGGCCTGCGCCGAGATCCGGCCGCGGCTGACCGCGCAGGCGCTGGCGGCGACCGACGCGCCGACCATCGATCTGGACGCCGTGCGGTTCTGGGCTGACGAAGGCCCGACGCCGGCCCAGTTCGCCGCGATGCGCCCCGGCTTCCGGCGCAGGCCGCATGTGCTGGCGCTGTCGGGCGGGGCCGAGGACGGCGCCTTCGGCGCCGGCGTCCTCAACGGCTGGAGCGAGCGCGGCGACAGGCCCGTGTTCGACCTTGTCACCGGCGTCTCGACCGGCGCCTTCATCGCCCCGTTCGCGTTCGTCGGGCCGCATCGCGACGACGCCCTGCGCGAGATCTACAC
>CAYGUQ010000552.1:0-3008 GCA_964352995.1 uncultured Rhodobacterales bacterium | reverse complement strand
CACGCAGGCGTCGAGCACCAGCCGCATCGGCTCAGAGCAGCCTGAAGGTGAGCGCCTTGAGATCGCCGGTCTCCGCCAGCGCCGGCGCCGAGCCGTCCACCGCGAGCGCCGAGGCCGCGCCCCCGGCCAGCGCGGCGAGCGAGAAGCCGCCGACATGGGCGAAGACGTCGAGCATGTCGGCGCCCCTCGCCAGCCGGGCCGCGAAGGCGTGGTTGGGGCGCTGGTCGTAGAAGAGGCCGGTCTTCTGGCCGCCGAGCAGGTCGGCCATGTAGGTCGCGCCGTTCATCGGCGTGGGGATCGGGCCGTCGAGCGCGCCGCGCAGGAGGCGCGTCTCGCCCTCCAGCCCCTCCAGCGCGCGGGCGCGCGAGCCGGCGTTCAGCACCACGACCTTCGGGGCGACGGTCTCGTCGAGCGCTTCGAGCAGAGCGTCGAGCCGCGCGTCGACCCAGGCGGCGTTGGGCTGGATCGCGACCGCGTCGCCGAAGCGGTCGATCACGCAGCCGGGCATGCCGTCGCCCTCGGCGTGGACGAGGCGGTGGAAGGGCGCGTCGTAGAGGGCCGCGCGCAGGGCGAGCGCGGCGCGCAGGCGGGCGGCGAACCAGCCCGCGTCGATCTCGGCGTCAGGGTCGGCGTCGAGAACGCGCGCGGCGATGGTGGAGGCGGGCGTGACGCCCACTGTCGCGAGCGGCCGGCGCTCGGTGTTCTCCAGCGTCGCGACGGTTCCGGGCGGCAGCGCCTTGGTGCGGCGGTCGAGCACCAGCTCGTCGGCGTAGACCCAGGGCGAGCCGGCCGCGAGCCGGCGGCCGGCCTTGGGCTTCAGCCTGACGACGGGGCGGCGCGGCCCGGCGCCCGTCCCGGCGCCGTCGTCTTCGCCCTCTTCAGCCGTCGCGTCAGCCATGCCCGCTCCAGATGCCCGCGCGCGCCATGCGCCGCGCCGTCGCGCGGGGTGATACGACGGCGCGCGGCGCTGCGAAAGGCCGCGGAGGGCTCAGGACGCCGCGCGGCGGCGGGCGACGGGATCGGCGGCGCCGTCGGAGGCGCGCCGCGCGGGGAAGGTCAGCTTCATCTCGAGGGCGCCGTCGTCGAGCCGGCGCAGCGACGCCTCGCCGCCGGCGTCGGCGATCAGCGCGCGGGCGAGGGCGGGCCCGATCGCCTCGGTCTGGATCGTCTGACAGGAGGCGGTGAGGACGCCGAGCATCGCCTCGGGGCTCCACTGGGCGCGGGCGGCGTCGGGAGCCTCGATCACGACGATCAGCCGGCCCTTCGAGTAGTCGAGCCCGATGCGGTTGCCGCGCACGCGCAGGCGGTCGTGCAGGAACATCACGAGCTGGCGCGTCGCCTTCACCACCACGCGGCGGTCGACGAAGATCACCGTTTCGGGCGCAGAGAGGGCGCAGGCGGTCAGCACCGGGTCGGGCCGGTCGAGGCGCATGGCGACGGCGTCGACGATCTGCATCGCCAGCATGTCGAGCGACACCGCCTCGATCTCCGCATCGCGGCGGCCGATCTCGATGTCGGAGAGGTCGAGGATGTCCTCCACGAGGCCGAGCATGTCGCCGGCGGATCGACGGGCGACCTCGATCAGCTTCGCCTGCCGCTCGTCGATGCGCGTGCCGGCGAGCACGCCGAGAACGCCGAGAACGCCGTTCATCGGGGTGCGCAGCTCATGGCTCATCATGGTCAGGAAGCGGCTCTTGGCCTCGGCGGCGCTCTCGGCCTCGCGCGTCATGCGCTGCTGGGCTGCGAGCCGGATGCGGTCGAACTGCACCTGCGCGAGCGCCGCCACGAGCAGAAGCATGGCCACGAGCACCGCGCCGAGCGCCATGTTCCGGCCGAGCGCGCTGCTCTGCCGAACCTGCTGGTAGATGTCCGACGTCCGGGCGTCGTCCATCTGCGCGGCGCGGGAGCTGTAGATCTGGAGCGGACCGATCAGCGACGCGAAGTCCTCGATCATCCCGCGCAGGTCTTCGCGATCGGCCGCGCCGGCGGCCATGGCGACGGCCTCGTGCCGGAGCAGGGTCTGGCCGAGCATGGCGACCACGCTGTTCTCGTCGACCGCCAGCAGGCGCTGGCTGACGCGGCCGGCGCCGAACTGGGCGTGCCGGCTCCACAGCAGGTCGAAGCGCTTGGCGACCTCCTCCTCGTCCACCGCGCCGCCGGCGTCGAAGCGGGCGGCGACCTCGACGAGTCGCGTCGTCTCGAGCTGGAGCTGCGAGACGTGCCAGTAGATGTTGTCGCGCTGGAACTCCTCAAGGCTCTGCGCGTCGACGGCGCGACCCCGCCACCCCAGCACGACCAACGCGATCGTCCCCGCGAACGCGGCGACGATGAGGACTTGCGTCAGTCTGTTGTGGCGAAGCACCTCGCGGTCGCCGCGTATCCGCCGGCGCTCAGCGGAGCGTCACTTCCACGAGTTGCCAGACCAGCCTGTTGACGTAGGTCGGATACTGGAGCTCGGGATGATCGTCGACCGGATACATCACCCAGATCGGGCCCTTGTCGCGCCGACTCATCGGCTCGCCGTCCATGCTCGTGGCGAAGATCACGTCGTAGCGCCGGAAATCCGCAAGCGGCGCGGTCACGATGTAGTCGTTGAGCGCGCGCAGCCGCGCCTCCGTCGCGCCGGGAGACACGGCGATGAGCGGCGCGAGCACGTCGCGCGCGAGCGGCCCGGAGAAGACGGCGGTGTGGTCGGTGAACTCGGTCGTGGCGCGCACGACGCGCTGCTCGTAGGAGGCGAGGTCGGCCTCGGTCAGCCTGATCGGATCGACGCCCTCGGCCGAGATCGTCAGCAGCGCAGGCGCGTCGCCGGCCCGCGACGGGGCGGCGAAGAGCGTGAGGAGCGCTACCAGCGCGGTGCAAAGGCTTTTCATGGGGCTCTCCGAGACAAAAGGGCGCGAGCGTCCGATCTCTAGCGCTCCCGCGTAAACGTCGGGTTGCGCGCGGGCGCGGAGTTTGCGACGCGCACATCGACGCGGCGCGCGCCCGGCCGATTGTCCCACGGCCCG
>CAYGUQ010000551.1:0-3013 GCA_964352995.1 uncultured Rhodobacterales bacterium | reverse complement strand
CGGCGCGGCGATCCGCGGCGGGCGGGCGCCGCGCGACGCGACATGGCTGGCGCGGATCTTCCACCTGCTGTGGGGGCCGGCGCTGATCGTCTATCTTGGCGCCTCGTTCGCGGCCTCGTTCTGGCGCGCGGCGATGGGCGCGCCGCTGGGCGCGCCGGCGCTGGTGGTGGCGTTCGCGGTGCTGGTCGCCGCGCTCTGCGTCTACGCCGCCGCGATGTTCGTCGTGGAGCGCATCAGCCGCGCGCCGGCGCCGTCGTTCCGCGCGACCCGCGTGGAGATCGGCGACGGCGCGGAGGTCGAGGGCGCCGCCGGCCTCGCCGCGCGCGACCCCCGCGCCGACGGCGGCGCGATCGGCGGCGACGACGAGGAGGGCGGCGGCCCCGCCCCCGCCGTCCGCGCGCCGCAGGGCCCGCGCGGCGGCTGGATGCGCAGCTTCGAGGACCTTGCGCGCCGGGTCGCGACCCTGCTGGCGCTGGGGGCGGCGTTCTGGTCGCTGATCTGGCTCTGGGGCGGGCGCGAGGCCTTCGCCGACGGCCAGCCGCTCGACATGGCGCAGGACGTGATCGACATCCTGCTCATCGGCTACGTCGCCTACCACGCGATGCGGATCTGGATCGACCGGCGCATCGAGGCCGAGGGCGGCTTCGACGTCGATACGGAACCCGGCGACGAGGGCGGGGCCTCGGCCGCCTCGCGCCTCGCCACGCTGCTGCCGCTGGTGCGCAACTTCGTGCTCGTGATGATCATGGCCGCCACGGCGCTCTTCATCGCGATGGAGCTCGGCGTGAACGTCGCGCCGCTGCTCGGCGGCGCCGGCGTCGTCGGCCTAGCGATCGGCTTCGGCAGCCAGGCGCTGATCCGCGACATCCTTTCGGGCGCCTTCTTCCTGATCGACGACGCCTTCCGCAAGGGCGAGTACATCGACGTGGGCGAGGTGAAGGGCACGGTCGAGCAGATCTCGGTGCGCAGCTTCCAGCTTCGCCACCATCTCGGCGCGCTGCACACCATCCCCTTCGGCGAGATCAAGCACCTGACCAACTTCAGCCGCGACTGGGTGATGATGAAGCTGCCCCTGCGGCTGACCTACGACACCGACCCCGAGAAGGTCCGCAAGCTCATCAAGAAGCTCGGCCAGCAGCTCCTCGAACACCCCGAGGAGGGCCACAAGTTCATGCAGCCGCTCAAGAGCCAGGGCGTCTACATGATGGAGGACAGCGCGATGATCATCCGGGTCAAGTACATGACCCGGCCGGGCGACCAGTGGACGACGCGCAAGCTCGTCTACGCCAGCATCCGCGAGCTGTTCGAGCGCGAGGGCGTGCGCTTCGCACACCGCGAGGTGACGGTGCGCATACCGGGCCACGAGGCCGGCGCGCCGCTCTCGACCGACGAGGCCCACGCCGTCGGCGCGGCGGCGCGGCGCGCCGTGGACGACGCCGACGCCGCAGTCGCCATGCCGCGCGCCGTCGGCGACGACCGCTAGGGAGTCGCTCCGCCGACTGCCCCGGCCCCTGCCCCCGCTCAGGCCGCGGCGCTCATCCGTCGTCGGCCTCGCCCATCAGCGCCGCGCGCGCCTCGTCGAGCGCGTCGCGGCTGGGCGCCTCCTCCCGCTCCGCCTCGCGCAGCAGGCGGTCGAGCGCGACCGACAGCGCCACCGCGCGCCGCGCCACGCTGTCGCGCTGGGCGAGGATCACCGGCGCGTCGGCCATGAGCTGCGCGTCGACCTCGCGGATCTCGCCTTCGAGGCGGAAGGCGCCGGAAAAGACCCGGCGCCGCCGCGCGACGCCTTCGACGCGCGCGACCCGCCATGGCGGCGGCGTATGACCTGTGTAGAGCATCGGCTCATCCATCCCGCTTCTCCGGAAAATGCCGGGCGCCACGCAACGCGCTCGCACAAAAGCGCTTTTCGCCCAATAAGCAACTCACTAACGAGTGTTATGCCGATCAAAATGAGTAAATCAACGATTCTCTCTGCTCTTGCAAGATGATCCTCTTTTGTTCATAGTCCGTCCCGCACGCCGTGGGAGAGAGCGCAATGCTGGAAGAGGTCGGGCAGGCCCAGCGCGAGAGGCTGTTCCATATCGATTTCCGAACGTGGTTTCTCGGCAGCGTCAGCCGCGGCGCGCTGATCGGGCGGTTCGGCATCAAGGAGGCCGCCGCGACGCGCGACCTCGCGCTTTACCGCAGGCTGGCGCCGACGAACCTCGATTTCGACGGCTCGAACAAGATCTACCGCTGCGCGCGCGCCTTCCGGCCGCTGTTCGAGCACCCGCCGGAGCGCACGCTCACCGCCATCGCGGAGGGCCTCGGCGACGACGCCGCCGGCGCCGTCGGCCAGCATGTGCGCACCGAGCGGCCCCTGCGCCTCAACGCGCCCGACATCGAGATCATCGCGGCCGTCTCCCGCGCCATCGCCGAGGGTCGGGCTCTGCGCATCGGCTACCACTCGCTGAGCAGCGGCCGCACCGAGCGCGAGATCGCCCCCTTCGCGCTGGTCGACACCGGCGCGCGCTGGCACGCCCGCGCCTTCGACCGGCGCAGCGGGGATTTCCGCGACTTCGTGCTGACGCGCATCGACGGCGCCGAACTGCTCGGGCCCGTCGCGGCGGAGGCCGAGCAGCGCGAGGCCGACGACCAGTGGATGCGCATGGTCGAACTGGAGCTCGTCCCCCATCCCGGACTGGAGCGCCCGGAAGCCGTCGCGCGCGACTATGCGATGCGGGAGGGGTTGCTGCGCACCCGCCTGCGCGCGGCGACCGTCGGCTACGCCCTGCTGCACTGGAGCGTGGACGCGAGCCGCGACCACAAGCTCGATCCCGCCCGCCATCACCTCTGGCTGCGCAACGGCGCCGCCCTCTACGGCGTCGGCAACCTCGCCATCGCGCCCGGCGCGCAGGAGGGGTGAGGACGGGGAGAGCGCATCGACCGGAAAGCGCGGGAGGCGGCCTTTGGACCGAAGGCGCATCGCTCGCCCCTTGGCCCGTGCGACCAGCACGGGCCGCGCCCTCCCTCC
>CAYGUQ010000550.1:0-3019 GCA_964352995.1 uncultured Rhodobacterales bacterium | reverse complement strand
TCAACCTGCCGAGACGTTGACGTTGCTTGCGCCATAAAGCGCGCCGCTCGGCCGTCGCGAAGCGCCCACCCTAGGGAGGGCGCGGCCCTCGTCGCTCAGCGGCGCCGTCAGGCCTCCGACCGCCTCCCGCGCATGCCGGACCTCTGCCGCGCGCCCTTACCCCAGCCGCGCCCTCGCCTGCTCCGCCGCCTTGCGGATCGCCTTGCGGTCCGCGTCGGACTTCCGGCGCAGGTTCGACAACTGCATCTTCATGCGCATGTTGCCCTTGAACCGGCTCTCGTGGCGGTCGAGGAAATCCCAGTAGAGCGTGGTGAAGGGGCAGGCCGTTTCGCCGGTCGCCTGCTTCGGGTCGTATCGGCAGCCCGAGCAGCTGTCCGACATCCGGTCGATGTAGGCGCCCGAGGCGCAGTAGGGCTTGGTGCCCATCACGCCGCCGTCGGCGTGCTGGCTCATGCCGGCCATGTTGGGCAGCGAGACCCAGTCCACCGCGTCGAGATACATCCCCATGTGCCAGTCATGCGCCGCCTTCGGCTTCGCGCCCCAGAGCATCAGGAACAGGCCCATCACCATCAGGCGCTGGATGTGGTGGGCGTAGCCCTCGCGCAGCACCTGGCCGACGCTGTCGCGCAGGCAGGCCATCTCGGTCTCGCCGGTCCAGAAGAGCGCCGGGAGGTCGGCGTCGGCGCCGAGTTCGTTGCGCTCGGCGTATCCGGGCATCAGCGTCCAGTAGACGCCGCGGGTGAATTCCCGCCAGCCGAGGATCTGGCGCACGAAGCCCTCGACGGCGTTGAGCGGCGCCCGGCCGGCCTCGTGGGCCTCCATCGCCGCCTCGCAGGCCTCGCGCGGGGAGATCAGCTTGAGGTTCATCGCCGCGGAGATGCGGGCGTGCCAGAGCGTCGGCTGGCCCTCGGCGATGGCGTCCTGATAGTCGCCGTAGAGCGGCAAACGGTCATCCACGAAGGCGCGCAGATGGGCGAGCGCCTGCCGCCGCGTCACCGGCTCGGCGAAGCCCTGGGTCGAGCCCGGCGCGTCGGGGAAGCGCTTCTCGACCATGCGGATCACGTCGTTGGTGACGTCGTCGGGCGCGCTGTGGGGGCGGCGCGGCACGAGGCCGGGGCCGTCCCTGCCAAAACTCTTGCGGTTGGCCTTGTCGAAGTTCCATGCGCCGCCGACCGGCTCGCCGTCCTCCATCAGCCAGCCGGTGCGCCTGCGCTGGGCGCGGTAGAAGTCCTCCAGGATGAAGCGCTTGCGGTCGCGCCGCATGTCGGCCCAGTCCTCCGGCGTCGTGAGGAAGTGGCGGTCCTCGCGGATCACGATGCCGGGGCTCGCCTCCGTCAGCGCCTGCAGCACGCGCCAGTCGCCGGGCAGGACGATCTCGACGCGCTCGGGCGCGTGCTCCTTGACGACGGCGCGCAGGCTGTCTGCCAACGTCTGCGGCGCGCCGTCGTCGAGGCGGCGGTAGAGCACGCGGCGGCCGTCGTCCCGTTGCGCCTCGGCGAAGCGGCGCATGGCGGAGAAGAACAGCACCAGGCGCTTCTTGTGCTGGGGCACATAGGTCGCCTCCTCGGCGGCCTCGGTCATCAGGATCGCGTCGCGCTCGGGGTCGAACCCGTCGAAGAGCGCGCTGTCGGCGTCGAGCTGGTCGCCGAGCACGACGCAGAGGCGGCGGATGGGGGCGGCGTCGCTCATTTCTTCTTCGCCTCGCTGCGGCAGCGGTCGGAGCAGTAGCGGACCTCGTCCCAGACCTTCGCCCACTTCCTGCGCCACGCGAAGGGACGGCCGCAGGCGGCGCAGGGCTTGGACGGCAGGTCGGCCTTCTTCGTCATCTTCGCCATGATCGCCAGCCTATCGCGTCGCGCCCGCGCCCTCGCCCCGGCCCACTCCCGCAGGCGGGAGAGGGGGCGATGGGACCGCGGCCTGCGCTCGGGGAGCGCCGCGGCGCGGCTGCCTCGGAGGAGCGCGCATCAGAACTCGAAGGCGCGCTGGCGGGCGTCGGGCCGCGCGGGGCGCTTCGGGAAGCCGTCGCGGCCCTGCTTGCGGCTGGCGTGCTTCGTCATCACGGCGCGCTTCTCCTCGCGGAAGGCGTCGCCGCGGCGCACGGCGTGGACCTTGTCCTTGGCGGCCCGCGCGGCGCCCTCATGGTCGACGACGCGCTCGGGGTAGCTCTCGCCGAAGCGCAGGCCGGCGGCGCGCGCCTCCTCCCGCCCCATTTTCCACGGTTCATGGATGCGCGCGGCGGGGACGCCTGCGAGCTCGGGAACCCAGCGGCGGATGAAGGCCCCGTCGGGGTCCTGATCCTGCGACTGCTTGACCGGGTTGTAGACGCGGGTCGTGTTGATCCCCGTCACGCCGCTCTGCATCTGGAGCTGGCTGTAGTGGATGCCGGGCTCGTAGTCGGTGAACCAGCGCGCCATGGGCGGGGCGATCCGGCGCCAGTCGAGCCACAGGTGGTAGGCGGCGAAGGCCGTCAGCATGGAGCGCATCCGGAAGTTCATCCAGCCGGTCGCGGCCAGCGCGCGCAGGCAGGCGTCGACGAAGGGATAGCCGGTCTGGCCGCTCTCCCACGCCGCGAGCATTTCGGGCCGGTGGCCGGTCTCGCGCAGGCCCTCGTAGGCGCGGTGCATGCAGCGGGTCTCGATGTCGGGCTCGTCCTCAAGCTTCTGCATGAAGTGGCAGCGCCAGTGCAGACGCGAGAGGAAGCTGTCGACGGAGCCGCGCCACGCCGCGTCTCCGCCCTCGCCGCCGACCTCCGCCCGCCGCGCCCAGCCGGCCTGCGCGGCCTCGCGGGTTGAGAGCGTGCCCCAGGCGAGGTGGGGCGAGAGGCGCGAACAGGCGTCGAAGCCGGTCAGGGGCGAGCTCATGGCGCGGCGGTAGTCCCGCCCCCGCTCGGTCAGGAACCCGCCCAGCGCCGAGAGCGCGGCGCGGCGACCTCCGGGCTGGCGCGCGCAGGGGTCCGGCGGCAGGCCGAGCGCGGCGGCGTCGGGGCTCGGCCCCGGCTCGGGGCGCGGGCCGCGCAGGG
>CAYGUQ010000549.1:0-3021 GCA_964352995.1 uncultured Rhodobacterales bacterium | reverse complement strand
GCGCCGTCTAGGTTCGGCGTCACCCTTCCGCCGTAGAAATCAACGGGGGCGGATCGGCGTGGGGTCACGACGCTGATCGGCACCGTAAGTGATTGACGCCAAGCAGTGCGACGGGGGCAATACTTCGGTGCTTGTTCACAGGTAGCCGTCTCCAGAGCCGCCGTGCTCGATGGTCGCCTCACGTTCTCGCACCAGACGAATGCGGCGTGACCCCCAGCTTTCACCGACTCCCCCGGCTGAGGACGCCGCGCATGTCGGAGATCACCGGGGCGAGGTCGACGGCGAAGCGGTGCGCGTTCTCGGGCACCGTCCCGCGCAGCCCGCGGCCGCCAACGGCGCAGCGCCGCCGCGCCGTTGGCGACCCTGCCCCCCGCTTGCTGAATCGACGACACCGTCAGAGGTCGTTCCCGAGGTTCATGTCAAGCGACGACCGTCGGCCTGTCATGTTCACACCGTGAGCATGTGCGCCAGCGAGCATGTTCGCTGTTGGCGAAGGAACGGGCGCGAGCCCGCCGAGCAGAGCCGGTCAGGGTCTCGAAGAGGCTCTCGCGACGGAGGTCTCCGATGGGCTCCAGGCGCGAGAAGTCGTTGCAGCAGGCGAGGACGAGGCCGTCGCAGTCGACGATGAGGTCGTTCATGGCTTCGGGCCCGCACGCGATCGGCCTGGGACTGAACGACAGCGCGCGGAAGGTCGTGTCGTCCTCAGCGCAGCGCCGGCCGAGGCTCGGGAAGGAGACGCTTCGCGCGCCGCGATCGATGAAGTCACGCCGAAGCTCCGGCAGTTCCTCTCTGTTGAGCCTGCTCACCGGAGCAGACACGTCCACCATGCCCGGGAAAGCTTCGAGAATCGCGTCAAACTTTGGAAAGACCGCGGCGGCGCGCAACGGGGCCATCAGCGTCTGGTAGAAATCCGGCCTCAGCGACTCGACGTGCAGCGATATGACGTTGACGACCTCCCTGAGCGCGGCGTGGCGCGCCGGGCTGAAGGCCGCCCCATTGGTGTTCACCGAGATGGTCGCTTCCGGCAGAGCGTCGCGGAGGATCCGCGCGCGCTCGCATACGTGCGGATCGGCGAGGCCGTCTCCGAAAAGGCCGAACGCTACGTGGACCTCGACGCTCAACTGCATGTCGCGCAACTCGCCAGCAACGCGGCGGAAGAGTTCAAGCGGCATCGGCCGCCTCGGACTGCTCGCCGTC
Source organism: uncultured Rhodobacterales bacterium (assembly GCA_964352995.1). Lineage (GTDB taxonomy): Bacteria > Pseudomonadota > Alphaproteobacteria > Rhodobacterales > Rhodobacteraceae > Rubrimonas. Next base: position 1,824 of record CAYGUQ010000549.1, on the reverse strand, counting down.
GCCGCCTTGCCGGTCGGGCAGTGCAGGCACGATGCGTTGCAAAGCCCGGTTGTCCCGAACGCCACGAAGCGCAGTCCGGTTGGGAGATCGGCCTCGCTGAAACTCCCGGCAGCCGACGCCGCACGACGCCAGTCTGCATTTGCGGCGCGGCGGAGCGTCGTGAGTGTTTCTCGCGCGCTCTGGACACGTGGGCGCTTGCGCAGAAGCGCTTCCATAAGCGCCATCGCTGCGTCCGTTCCGCCCCGGGCGGCGAGGGCGCGCGCGCAGGCCGTGGCCGCTTCTGGAGCGGATTCGCAGTATGGCGCCATCGGCATGGCGGCGATAAGGGCTCCTTCGGCCGTGGACGCCGCGGCGGTCCGCGTGGCGCAGGCCCAAGCCGCGGCCGCACGCGCTGCGGGCAGGGTTGGATCGAGCGCCACCGCGGCATCTGCGCAGATCGCCGCCTCGTCGAGACGCCCAAGGCCGTGAAGGACGAGAGCGCGCTGCGCTTGCGGTTCCGCCCAGCGCGGCGCAAGGGCCTGAGCCGCCTGAAATGACCCGAGCGCCGCCTTTGGAAGGCCGGCCGCGCGCAGACTGTCGCCGAGTTTCACCCAACCGGTAGCGGACAACGGGTCGAGCAACTGCGCGACGGCGAGAAGGCAGGCGCTGCGCTTCGATGACCCTGCAGACAAGTCATCCGCGGCCGTCCGTCGGAGCGGACGCGCCAAAGCGCCCAGAACCGATCCAATAACGCTGCGAGGCGGCGGCTGACCCCTCTTCTCGACTGCCGTCGCCGCGCCTCTGGCTTCGCGTCGTTCAAAGACCCGCCTCACGCCTCGCTCCATCGTAGTCTTTCCAGCCTCGCCCCAAGCATTGCGCGCTGCGTGATGCAGGGCTGAGCGTAGATCGCCCCAGCCTGGCGCGTCTTGAAGCATCCGAGACCGACAGTTCGTCTGCCGCCGGCGAACCTGAGAATGTGCACGCCAGTGTACCAGCAGGATGGCCTCTGTTGTGCAAATCACGGCTGGGCCGGATTTCCCCTTTCCCCGGACGGACTCATCCCATGGCTTCGGTGACGGGTATGCCGAGTGCGGTGAAGCGGTTCAGGACGGCGACCCTGACTTGGAGTTCGGCGACCTGACGGTCGAAGTCGCGCGCCATGAGGCGCTGACCGAGCGGCTTGACGCAGTGCATCTTCGTCTCTGCGCGGCTGCGGCGGTGATAGCCGCTCCATCGTCGCCAGATCGCGCGACCAAGATGGCGTGACGCCCTGAGGGCCTCGTTGCGCGCCGCGGCGCCTGCCGTGGTCTCCTTCCAGGGCTGGGCGTTGCGGCGGGGAGGGAGTGAGGCGGAACAGCGGCCCTTCCAGTGGAAGGGCCGCCCGCCGAACGCGTCGGCGCCGCGGGCGGCGATCGCCTCGTGACACTTGCGCGTGTCGTAGGCCCCATCGGCGGTGACGCTCGCGACCTCGTGGTGCGGGGCGATCTGAGCGAGAAGCTCCGGCAGCATCGGCGCATCGCCGATGTCGCTGGTGGTGACCTCAATGGCGCGGACTTCCAGCGTCTGCTCGTCGATCCCGAGATGGATCTTGCGCCAGACCCGGCGCTTGGAGCCGCCATGCTTGCGCGTTCGGCGGGAAAACAGTCCCCCGGACTGTTTTCTGATCCGCCTCACTCCACTCGCCCTCGCCTTCGACCTTGATGCCAGTGCTGTCGATCAGCAGGTGCAGCGGGCGCTGCGAGCCCCGGTACGGGATGTTGACGGCAAGGGCCTTCTGCCGCCGGCAGAGCGTGCTGAAGTCGGGCACGCTCCAGTCCAGGCCGATCAGCCGCAACAGGCTCTCCA
>CAYGUQ010000548.1:0-3032 GCA_964352995.1 uncultured Rhodobacterales bacterium | reverse complement strand
CGCGGCGCCTGCGGCAGCTGATGGAGATCCACGGCGTGCCGCTCGGCGAGCGCGCCATCATCCCGTACCATGACCACAACGGCGCGCAGCAGCGCCCGCGCCTGCTCGCGCGCATGGCGGAGGGCGCCTCGGTGGCGCTGGTGTCGGACGCCGGCACGCCGCTCATCGCCGACCCCGGCTGGCGGCTGGCGCGCGAGGCGATCGACGCGGGCCTGCCGGTGACCGCGGCGCCGGGCGCCTCGGCGCTGCTCGCCGCGCTCTCCATCGCCGGGCTGCCGACCGACCGCTTCCTCTTCGCGGGCTTTCCGCCCACCAAGACCGGCGAGCGGGCGCGGTTTCTGGAGAGCTTCGCGCAGGTTCCGGCGACGCTCGTCTTCTACGAGAGCCCGCGCCGTCTCGCCGACAGCCTCGCGGCGATGGCGGAGGCGCTGGGCGACCGCCCCGCCGCCGTCTGCCGGGAGCTGACCAAGCGCTTCGAGGAGGCCCGGCGCGACAGGCTGGGCGCGCTGGCCGAAGCCTACGCCGCCGAGGGCGCGCCCAGGGGCGAGATCGTCGTGGTGATCGGCCCGCCGGAGGCGACGGCGACGTCCGAGCAGGACATCGACGCCGCGCTGACGGAGGCGCTGAAGGGCGCGAGCGTGCGCGAGGCCAGCCGCGCGGTCGCGCTGGCGCTCGGCGCGCCGCGCAAGGCGGTCTACGCGCGCGCCCTTGCGGTCTCCAGGGACGGCGGCGATGGCTGAGGCGGTCGCGCCGCGCGCGCGGCGCGGCGCGCGCAACCACCTCGCCGGCCTCGCTGGGGAGGACGCGACGGTCCGCTTCTACGAGACGCGCGGCGCCGAGGTGCTGGCGCGACGCTGGCGCGCCCCGGAAGGCGAGATCGACCTGATCGTCCGCGACGGCGGCGTGATCGCCTTCGTCGAGGTCAAGACCGGCCGCGGCGCGCTGCGGCGCGACGGTATCACGGCGCGCCAATGGGCGCGCTTGGAGGCGGCGGCCATGAGGTATATGCTGCACGCAGAGACGGGCGACGCGCCCGTTCGCTTCGACGCGGCCTTCGTGGGGCCTGACGGCGCGGTGGACGTGGTGGAGAACGCCCGCATGAGCGAGGCATGGTGAACCTGATGAGCACGTACCTTCGGGCGCCGCGCGCCCGCGAACTCCCGGCGCGCGTCTGCGCCGCCGCCCTGCTCGCCGCCCTGGCCGCGGCCTGCACGCCCGCCGTTCCCCTCGTCGCCGCCGGCGCCGTGACGACCGCCGCCGTCGCGGAGGAGCGCACCACCCGCGACGCGCTGACCGACATCGAGATCGAGACGACCGTCAACAACAACCTGCTGAACGCCTCGCCCGAACTCTTCCGCAGGGTCGGCGTCGACGTCGTGGAGGGCCGGGTGCTGCTCAGCGGCGCCGTCTCGCGGCAGGACCAGCGCATCGAGGCGACCAGGCTCGCATGGGCGGCGCCGGGCGTGCGCGAGGTGCTCAACGAGCTGTCGCTGGCCGGCGACCCGGGCGTCCAGCGCTACAGCGAGGACCTCTGGATCACGACGCAGCTGCGTTCGCGGATGCTCGCCGACGCCAATGTCCGCTCGATCAACTACAACATCGAGACGCACCGCGGCGTGGTGAACCTGATCGGCCTCGCCCGCTCGCCGCAGGAGCTGCAGCGCGTCACGCAGATCGCCGCCTCCATCCCCGGCGTGACGTCGGTGGTGAGCCATGTGCTCTCGATCGACGACCCGCGCCGCGTCGCGCAGACCCCGCGGCCGGAAGGCGATGGCTTCGGCGCGGACGCCGGCCAGGGCTTCGGCGACGCGCCCGCCCCCGCCGCCGGCTGAGGAACCTCCCATGCTTTCCGTCGCCATCCAGATGGACCCGATCAGCGGGGTCGACATCGACGCCGACAGCACCTTCCGCATGGCGGAGGAGGCGCAGGCGCGCGGCCACCGGCTGTTCGAGTACCACCCCGACGCGCTGGTCTGGCGCGAGGGGCGCGTGCTGGCGACGGGCTGGGACCTCGCGGTGCGCCGCCAGCGCGGCGACCACTTCACCCGCGGCGAGCGCCGCCAGATCGACCTCGCCGAATGGGACGTCGTGCTGCTGCGGCAGGACCCGCCCTTCGACATGGGCTACATCACCACAACGCATCTGCTGGAGCGCGTGCACCCGCGAACCCTCGTGGTCAACGACCCGTTCTGGGTGCGCAACTGCCCGGAGAAGCTGCTGGTGCTGGACTTCGCCCATCTCGGCCCGCCGACGATGATCGCCCGCGGCCTCGCCGACATCCGGGCGTTCCGCGCCGAGCATGGCGACATGATCCTGAAGCCGCTCTACGGCAACGGCGGCGCGGGCGTCTTCAAGCTGCCGCAGGCCGACAGCAACCTCGCCTCGCTGCACGAGCTCTTCATGGGCATCAACCGCGAGCCGCTGATTGCGCAGAAGTTCCTGCCCGCCGTCAGCGAGGGCGACAAGCGGGTGATCCTGATCGAGGGCGAGCCGATCGGCGCCATCAACCGCGTGCCGCAGAAGGGCGAGTCGCGCTCCAACATGCATGTCGGCGGCACGGCGGTTCCCAGCGAGCTGACCGAGCGCGACCGCGAGATCTGCGCCGCCATCGGCCCGACCCTGCGCGAGCGCGGGCTGATCTTCGTCGGCATCGACGTCATCGGCGGCAACCTCACCGAGATCAACGTCACCTCCCCCACCGGCATCCAGGAGCTGGAGCGCTTCACGGGGATCAACGGCGCAGGCCTGATGTGGGACGCGATCGAGGCGCGGCGCGCGGCCTGAGCGCGGCCGCCTCGCCATGAGCGGCGGCGCGCGCTCCTCGACGCGGATGCGGCTGATCACGGCCTTCCTGCGCCACGTCAACAAGCCCCGCGTCGCCCGCGCGAAGAACCTCGCGGCGATGCGCGGCTGGCTTGAGCGCGCCGTGCCGATGCTCGCGGCCATGCCCGCCGGAGCGAACCCGCGCGAGGTCGAGGGCGCGCTCTGGGTCGGGCCGCCCGAACGCGGCGCGGCGATCCTCTACCTGCATG
>CAYGUQ010000547.1:0-3053 GCA_964352995.1 uncultured Rhodobacterales bacterium | reverse complement strand
GGGGAACCCGCTGCTGGTCGAGGGGCAGGTCCATGGCGGGGTGGCGCAGGGGGCGGGCCAGGCGATGATGGAGGCGATGCGCTGGGATCCCGAGACCGGCCAGCCGCTGACGGCCAGCTTCATGGACTACGCCATGCCCCGCGCCGACGACGCGCCGATGTTCTCGCTGGCCTTCAACGAGAACGCGCCGACGCCCTCCAACCCGCTCGGCGTGAAGGGATGCGGCGAGGCCGGCGCGGTCGCCGCGATCCCCGCGGTGACGCTGGCGGCGCTCGACGCGCTCGCGAGTCGCGGCGCGCCCGACGTCGAGACGCCGCTGACGGCCGAGAAGCTGTGGCGCGCGCTCAACGCGCCGAACCGCAGGGCCGCCGCGGCGGAGTGAGTCGCCGCCCCGCGGCCAGCCTGCTCCGGCCCAGCGCCGCGGCGCCGGGCGCCTTGCGGCCGGCCCGTCGTCCCGCGCGGCAGGCGCCACGCCCGCCGACGGGCCATGGCGAAGCCGCGGCGCGCGCCGGCGTCCAACGAAAAAGGCCTCCCCGATCTGGGGAGGCCTTCATCTGCCGCGCGGCGGGAGCTATTCTGGTGGAGCCAAGGGGAGTCGAACCCCTGACCTCTTGAATGCCATTCAAGCGCTCTCCCAACTGAGCTATGGCCCCAGATGGTCCCGCCGCTGCGTGCGGGCGGATGCTTACGCCCGCACGCTTCCGAGCGCAAGAGCCTGCGGCGCCGATATCTGCGCCGCCGCTCCCGCCGCCGGGACGTCAGCGCTTGCCGTCGTCGTCGTCGTCCTCGGCGAGACCGCCGAGCTCGTCCTCGACGTCGTCGTCGTCCTCGTCGTCTGGGAGCAGGACGTCGTCGTCCTCGACGATGGCCTCGTCCTCGTCGTCGTTCACGGCGGCCGGCGCGACCTTCACGGCCCCGTCGTCGTCATCGTCGTCGTCGTCGTCGAGCACCACCGCCGCGTCGTCGGCGTCGTCCTCGTCGTCGTCGACGAGCACGTCGTCCTCGACCTCGACAACCTTGGCGGGGGCGGCGGCGCGCGCAGTGGCGCGGACGCGCTTGCCGCGCTGAAGCATCTCGACTTCGAAGATCGCCCCGCATTCGGGGCAGGCGATCGGGTCGCGGTTCAGGTCATAGAACCGCACGGCGCAACTGGCGCACTGGCGTTTCACGCCCCATTCGGGTCTGGCCATATTGGTCCTCGGCGACCGGCGCCGTCGCGGCGCGTTCTGAGAAGCGCGCCCGATGCCACAGCGCGGGAGCGCTGTCAAAGGGCGGCGTCTCAGACCGCGGCGAGGCCGTGGGCCGCGAGCAGCCCCAGCATCGTCTCCATCGCCGAGAGACGGTGGGCGCGGTGGATCGAACGGGCGTCCTCCGCGTCGCCGCGGGCGATCGCCTCGACAAGGCGGCGGTGATCCTCGCTGGAGGCGTAGGGCGCCGGGCGGAGCGAGAGCGTCAGGAAGCGGGCGCGGCGGGCCTGATCGGCCATGGTCGCGACGACGCCCGCCAGCCGCCGGTTGCCGGCGAGCGCGACGAGGCCGGCGTGGAAGGCGTCGTCCGCCTCGGCCCAGGCGCGACGGTCGCCCCTGTCGAGCGCGGCCGTCATCGCCTCGGTCTGCGCGCGCAGCGGCGCGAGGGCCGCCGCGTCGGGCCGGGCGCGCGCCGCCTCGAAGGCCGCGAGCGACTCAAGCTCGGTGAGGATCGCGTAGATCTCCTGCATGTCGCGCGCCGAGAGCGGCAGCACGCGAAGGCCCCGCCGCGGCCGCACCTCCACCAGCCCCTGTTCGGCGAGGATGACCGCCGCCTCGCGCACCGGCGTGCGCGACATGCCGAGCATCTCGGCCAGCTCCGCCTCGAGATGCGTGGAGCCCGGCGGCAGGCGGTTCGTCACGATCATTTCGCGCAGCGCCGCCAGCGCCCGCTGCGACTGCCCCTTCGCCGGCGTCATCGCGCCGTCTCCACGACGGCCCCGGTCTCGGCGGAGCGGTAGACGGCGGCCTCGACGTCGATCACCGCGAGATAGTCCCGGCCGGCGTTCTCCAGCGGCGCGCCTCCCGCGAGATGCGCGATCACATGGGCCTGCAGCGCGCCCACGCAGTCGCCCCCGAAGCCGTCCAAGGGCCAACCGCCGGCCGCTTCGGTCGTCGCGCGCTCTCCGGTCCGACGCAGCCGCAGCGCGCCGAAGCCGTCGAGCGCAAGGGCGCCGCCGTCCCCCTCGACGATCAGCTCGCCCATGGTCAGGCGCGGGTTGTCAGCGGCGTGGTCGAGGAGCCGGTTCCCGTCGAAGAGGGTCCGCACGCCGCCGGCGTGGCGCATCAGGATGAAGCCGGCGTCCTCTCCGGCGATAGCGGGATTGAGCCGCCGCAGATCGGCGAAGACGGCCTCCACCGGGCCGAAGAGGAAGCGGAACACGTCGATCCAGTGCACCGCCGTCTCATGGACCAGAAATCGCTCCATGGTCTGGAAATAGGGCTGGCGGTCGAGATAGGCGCGCGGCCCCCGCCCGTCGCCGGGCCTCAGCCGGAAGGTCGCCTGCCGCGGCGGGCCGATCTCGCCGGCGTCGATCAGCGCCTTCGCCGCGCGATACCAGGGCTGGAAACGGAAGTTCTCGTGCACCACGAGCGGCACGCCGGCGCGGTCGGCGAGGTCGACGGCGGCGCGCGCCTCCCCGGCGCTCGCGCAGAACGGCTTCTGGCAGATCACCGCGCGCAGGCCCGTGGGCGCGGCGAACGCGGCGCGCAGCAGGGCGAGATGGGCGGACGGCGGCGCGACGATGTCGAGGATGTCGGGCCGCAGCGCCTGAAGCATCGCGGCCGCATCGGTTCCCGTCGCGACGCCGCCCATGGGGCCGCCCTCGGGGCCGCCATCCGGGCCGGCGAGCCGCGCCGCCAGCGCCGCAGCCTTGCCCGCAACGGGGTCGGCGACGCCCGCCAGTCGGGCGCCCGGCAGGCGCAGCCAGGCCTCGGCGTGAAAGGCGGCGAAGTATCCCGCGCCCGCCTGCAGCACCGAGAACGGCGCCACGGCTCAGGCGTCCGCCGGCGCGGCCGTCGCCCGCT
>CAYGUQ010000546.1:0-3056 GCA_964352995.1 uncultured Rhodobacterales bacterium | reverse complement strand
ATGGCGACGACGCCGCACGGGACCATCCTCAGCTTCGGCGACGACCTGCTGGCGCGCCGGCGAGCAGCAGCGCGACCAGAATGACGGCGAGCGTGGTCAGGTTCGCGGTGGCCCAGGCTGTCATCGAGCTGCGACGCTTTCTTTCATGGCCCTACGGCGGTGATGCTGGAGGCGCGCAGCGCGACCGGTCCGAAGGTCCAGAGCCAGGTCAGGTGCGAGAGGACGAGATAGCCGAGGACGACCCCCGCCAGGGCGAGCCGCCAGCGCTCCACGTCCCGCGGCGGGCGCGGCGCGGGCTCGGTGTCGGTGCTCGCGTGGGCGTGGGCGAAGGCGACGGCGAGGTCGGGGCCGGCGGGCGGCTCGTGGTCGGTGGCGAGCTCGAAGAGGCCGCGACGCAGCCGCTCGACCTCGCCGCCGTCGTCCGTCCCGCGCCAGCTCCCGCGGAAGCCGCAGGACAGCGCGAGAAAGATCGTCATGGCGAGGTCGCGCCGCCCGGCGTCGCGCCGCGCGAGGATCGCCGAGGCCGCCTCCAGCACGCGCTCGCCGGCGATGCGGCTGCCGTAGAGCGAGCGCTCCAGCAGGGTCGAGGCCCAGACGCTCGCCCCGCCCCAGCGCGTGAGGTGGATCATCGCCTCGTCGGCGTAGCTCGCCAGCACATAGGCGCTGTCGACCTGCTCCCAGCCGCCGCCCTCGGGCTGGCGCCGGGCCCCGAGAACGCTCAGCCGCCGCGAAAGTTCGGCGAAGGCGTCGCGCGCCAGTTCTCCGGAGCCCGCGTCGCCGGCGGCGACCGAGCCGTCCTCCGCGCGGGTCCGGATGGCCGCAAGCGCGGCGTGGAATTCCTGAAAATCGCGCAGGCTGCGCCGCGCCTCGCGCGGCAGGCGCTCCACCCTCATGACGCGACGCCCGCGTCGTCGAGCGGCAGCGCGAGCACGATGCGCGCCGGCTCTCCCGGCTGTCCGCCGCCCTCGGGATGGCGCAGCTCCAGCGGCGCGCCGGGCGCGACGAAGCGCGGGTCGAGCGTCACGGTCGCCAGGACGCCCTCGTCGGGGGCCACGATGTCGAGGGCGTCGACGCTGTCGACGAGACTGCGCGCCGCGCCGCGGACGCGGCTGAGCCTCACCTCCGACATCCGGTCCGACGATGCGATGCAGGCGGCGGCGGCCCACTGCGCGACGCGCTGAGCGCCGTCGCCCGGCGCGGCGTACATGAGCAGGTGCGCCGCGCCGGCGCCGTCGCCGGCTCCGGCCGCGCCGACGAAGCCGCCGTCGTCGTCGCGCTCGAAGACGATCAGCCGGTGCGCGGCGCGCAGGCGGGCCATCGCGCCGAGAATCATCCCCGCCATGGCCCCAAAGCCGGGCAAAGCGTCATGGTGCAGGTAGGCCGGCGCGTTCGGCGGCGCGAGGCGCCTGTCCACCGCGGCCGCCGCCCCGAGCGCGTCGCAGAGCGCGAGGTGCAGCTGGTAGGGCGACGCGGTCTCGTCGCGCAGCAGCGCCTCCAGCCGCGGCAGCGGGCCGGAGATGGCGCGTAGGGCGATGTCGTCCTCCCGCGTCTCGACGTCGAGCCCGGCCGCGGCGCCCCTCAGCCGCTCGGCGACGCCGGTCGCCTTGCCGCGCAGGTCCTCCGCGACAGCGCGTGCGACGGCGTGGATCGGCTGCTCCCGCGTCACGCGCAGCGCCGGGGGCTGATAGGGCTGCAGCTCCAGCCGTCCGCCGACCTTCGCCACCTGCGCGATGGGCAGCGACACCCACGCGGCGCCCGGCCCGATCATCGGAGAGGCGGTGGCGTGCAGGGTGAGCGCCGGGCGCAGGCGCGGCGTCGCGACCGGGTTCTCGCCGAGGTTCTCGTCCATCACGAGATCGCCCTCGACCGAGAGGTAACGCCGCAGCGCGCCCGGCGCCGCGGCCCGCGCGCTGTGCGCCGCCACGCCGAGATGGATGACGACGGGCCGCGCAGCGAGATCATGGTCCAGCGCTTCGAGATCGAGTTCGAGCGCGGTTGCGCCGGGGCGCGGATGCGCGACCACCAGCCCGTCAGGCATCAGCGCGTCGAGCGCGACGACGCGGAAGCAGCCGGCGAAGAGCGCGCCGGCGTCGATCTCCAGCGCGCGCACGCCCCAGAAGAACGGGTTGGCCGCGCGCAGCTGGTAGTTTAGCGTCGCCTCGATGCGGCGCGCCTCCTGCTGCATGTGCTGGGGGGCGAGCATCATGCCCTCGTGCCACTGTACGGCCTCGGGCGTCTCGGCGGCGGCGGGCCCGTCCGGGCGTGCGGCGCTCATTGCGCGACCACGAAGTCGCGGGCGCCGAGCGTCAGGCTGACGCCGTTCAGGTCGGGCAGCTGCGCGCGGTGCGCGCCAGGGCCTGCGTAGCTCGCGAAGACGAACACCGCCTCCACGCCGCAGGGGAAGCTCACGCTGTCGGGTCCGACGCTCTGCCCCGGCGCGATCTCCCAGCCGGTCACGTCGACACCTTCGGGGTTGTCGCGCAGGATCTGGTCGCGGGTCGCGAAATAGGTCGAGGCGGGCAAGGTCGCGAGGGTCTCCGCGGCTCTCTCGTCGCGCGCGACGACCACGTCGACGGCGGTGGCGGAGGCGCCGTTCGCGTCGGGGTCGGCGACGATCTGGACGACGCCGCTGGCGTCCACGCCGCAGACCGTGGCGCAGGCCGACAGCATGCCCGCCCCTGCGGCGGCCGCTGCCAGCCGAAACAAGCTTATGGCGCTCATTGCTGCGTCTCCGTGGGGCGCATGACCGGCGTGATGGCGAAGGCGCGGCGGATGTCCTCCGCCGCGCGCGCGGCGCTGCCGGAACTGGGGTAGGGGCCGATGGTCACTTCCGACCACTCCCGGCCTGCGGGATCGACGGAGCCCACGAGTCGCACCGGCAACGCCAGCGCGCCGAGCTCGTCGGCGAACGCCTGAGCGTCGACGAGGCGGGCGAAGGCCCCGGCGGAGAGCGTGTAGCTTTCCGGCTCCAGCGAGGCGAGCGCGCCGGACCCGCGCGCCACCGGGCGACAGCATCACGCCGAACACGGCCCCCAGCAGGAAGGCGCTCACCGTCG
>CAYGUQ010000545.1:0-3065 GCA_964352995.1 uncultured Rhodobacterales bacterium | reverse complement strand
GGCGCGCCCTGCGCAGCCGGGATCGTCCGGGTCGGGGCCGGCCATCGCCTCGGTCAGCAGGGCGGCGTCGGCGACGGAGGCCGCGAGCGGTCCGGCGTGGTCGAGCGACCAGCTGTGCGGCACGATCCCGCCGCGCCCGATCAGCCCGAAGGTCGGCTTGAGCCCGACGCAGCCGCAGAGGCTCGCCGGGATGCGGATCGAGCCGCCGGTGTCGGAGCCGAGCGCGGCGGCGCAGAGACCCGCCGCCACCGCCGCGCCGGAGCCGCCCGAGGAGCCGCCGGGCACGCGCGAGACGTCGCGCGGGTTGGCGGTCGGCGGCGTCTCCATGCCCCAGGCGAACTGGTGCATCCGCGTCTTGCCGATCAGCACCGCGCCCGCCGCGCGCAGCCGGGCGACGGCGGACGCGTCGCGCAGGGGGAAGGCCTCGCCGGGGGCGCCGGCGGTCGTCGGCATGTCTGCGGTGAGGTGGTTGTCCTTGACGCCGATGGGCACGCCGTGGAGCGGCCCGCGCCAGCGCCCGGCGGCGATCTCGGCATGGGCGGTCTCGGCGGCGGCGCGGGCGTGGGCGTTGAGGTGGACGAAGCTCCGCAGCGCGCCGTCCAGCGCGCCGATGCGTTCGAGACATGCGTCGAGCAGGTCCACGGGCGAGAGCGCCCCGTCGCGGAGCAGCGGCGCGAGTTCGGCGATGGAGAGCCGCCAGGGCGCGTCTGTCGCCGCGCTCACCGCGGGCGCTCCGGCGCGAAGACGACGGCCGGCGCCGTCTCGCCGAGGTCGAATGCGCGCAGGCGGTCGATCTCGGCGCGGATCTCGGCGAAGGCGGCGGCGACCTCGCGCAGCCGTTCCGGCGGCAGGTCGAGGCCGGTCAGAAGGGTGGGGTCGAGCGGATCGGCGGCGTCATCCATGGTCGGGCTCCGGGGCGCGTCAGGGGTCGCGAGAGCCGCCGCCGGCGGGGCGGTCGGGCGGCGAGCGCAGCAGCATCTCGACGACGGCGTCGGGCGCGGGCGTCGTCGGCCCGCCGCGCCGGGGCATGCCGGCGACGAAGGGCGCGAGCTGCGCGCTGGCGACGGTCAGCACGCGGCGCAGCTCCGCGATGGGCGCGGCGTGCTCGTCCACCCGAAGGTCGACGCGCGGATAGCTCTCGGCGGTCGTCACCATCAGCGCCGCCGCCTGCCGGCCGCGCCTGTCGCCGCCAGCGGCCTGCGCGGCCTCCAGCGCGCGCATCAGGCGCTCCTCCAGCGGCGCGGCGGGGTCGGCGGCGAAGGCCGCGGCCATGGCGGCGATCACCTCGGGCCCGGTGAGCATGTTGCCCTGCGCCGCGAAGCTCTCCGCCGGATGCTGGCCCGCCCAGGCGGTGCAGCCCTCCCCGGTCCAGGCCGCGCCTGGGCCCGCGGCGGCGATGGCGCCGATCTGGCGGAAGCCGGCGGCGTCGTCCGCGGCGAGCGCGGCCTCCAGCGCCGCCGGGGCCTCGGCGCCGCCGGCCATGGCGTCGAGCGCGGCGTCGGCGAGATAGGGGTTCACCCAGGACTGCGTGCTGACGATGCCGACGCCGGGGCGGAAGCGCAGGCAGACGGCCCCGACCGCGGGCACGGCGGAGGCGACGCAGGCGCCGAGCTCTCCGGTGCGGCCGCAGCGGCCGACGAGCGAATAGGTGTTGACCTCGAGTCCGCGCATCGCCCTCACACCTTCAGATGATCCGCCAGCGCGCCGGCCGCGGCGGGGTCTCCGGCCGCGCCCTCCTCGATGATCTCGCCGAGCTTCAGCACCGCGTAGCGGTCGGCGACCGAGAGCGCGAAGGAAAGGTGCTGCTCCACCAGCAGGATGGCGACGCCGTGGGCCTCGCGCGCGGCGCGCAGCGCCTCGGCCATGCGGTCGATCATGGTGGGCTGCAGGCCCTCGCTGATCTCGTCCACGAGCATCACCTTGGGCCGGGCCAGCAGCGCGCGGCTCATCAACAGCATCTTCTGCTCGCCGCCGCTGAGCGTGCCTGCGCGCTGGCGCAGCCGCTCCAGCATCCGCGGGAACACGCCCTCCAAGGCGCCGACGCGGGCGCGGTAGTCGGCGTCCGTCGCGACGCCGAGGCGCAGGTTCTCAGCCACCGTCAGGTCCTGGAAGATCGTGAACTCCTGCGGGGCGTGCGCGACGCCGGCGCGCGCGACGAGATGCGGGGCGCTGCCGGTGACGTCCTCGCCGCCCAGCCGCACGCGCCCCTCGCGCGCCGGCAGGAAGCCCATCACGGTCTTGAGCAAGGTGCTCTTGCCCATGCCGTTCTTGCCGAGCACCGAGACGATCTCGCCCTGCGCGAGCCGCAGCGAGACGCCACGCACGACAACGGCCCCGCCATAGCCGGAGACGAGGCCATCGATCTCAAGCGCTGGAAATGCGGCGGGCGCGGTCACGGCGCCGTCTCCGCCCGCTCGCCGGCGTAGACGGCCTTCACGAGGTCGGACGCGATGACCTCCTCCACCGTGCCTTCCATCAAGAGCGCGCCCTGATGCAGCACCACCACGCGGTCGGAGATCTCGCGCACGAAGTCGAGATCGTGCTCGATGAGCAGGATGCACAGGCCGTGGGCTCGCGCCAGATCGACGAGCACGCTTCCGATGGCGGTGCGCTCGGCCTTGGTCAGCCCCGCGGTCGGCTCGTCGAGCAGCAGCACGTCGGGCTCGGTCGCCAGCACCATGGCTAGCTCCAGCCCGCGCTTCATGCCGTGCGAGAGGTGGCGCGTCTCCAGCCCAAGACGGTCGCTCAGCCCGGTCGCGGAGAGGATGTCGAGCGCCGGCTGCGGCAGGTCGAGCGAGAGGCGACGGGCGAACTTGCGGGCGCCGTCGCGCTTGTAGCGGGCGAGCGTGAGGCATTCGCCCACTGTCAGCGTGTCGAAGAGGTTCGTGTTCTGGAAGCTGCGGCCGACGCCGAGCGCCGCCACGCTCTGCGGGGCGCCGCGGCCGATCTCGACGCCGCCGACATGGACCCTGCCGCCGGTGCGCTCGCCGCCGTCCGACAGGCAGCGCATCAGCGTCGTCTTGCCGGCGCCGTTCGGCCCGACGATGGAGAGGATGGCGCCCGCC
>CAYGUQ010000544.1:0-3066 GCA_964352995.1 uncultured Rhodobacterales bacterium | reverse complement strand
GCAGGAAGGGCGCGTCGGAGCCCTGCGTCTTCCAGCCCAGCGTGAAGCGGACGGGCGTGAGGTCCTGCGCGAAGGCTGGCAGCGCGGTGAGCGCGGCGGCGGCGGCGAGCAGCAGCGGGCGGATAGCTTTCATGCGGTTGTTCCCTGTCAGGTGACGGCGAAGTCGTTCTTGCGGGTGGCCCAGCCGGTCACGCGACGCTCCAGCATCGAGAACACGACGTAGAGCGCGACGCCGAGCGCCGCGAGGATCATCAGCCCCGCGAAGACGAGCGAGACGTCGAAATTCGACGATGCGCTCATCATCACGTTGCCGATGCCGCGGTTGCTGGCGACCGTCTCCGACAGCACGGCGCCGACGAAGCTGAGCGTGATGGCGACCTTCAGCGAGGCGAAGAAGTAGGGCATCGTCCGGGGCAGGCCGACGTTCCAGAGGATCTGGCGCTTGCTGGCGCCGAGCGACTTGAGCACGTCCTCAAGCTCGGGCTCCGTGGTGGCGAGGCCGGTGGCGATGTTCACGACGATGGGAAAGACGCAGATGACCATCGCTGTCAGGATCGCCGGCGTCGTGCCGGAGCCGAACCAGAGCACGAAGATCGGCACGACCGCCACTTTCGGGATCGACGAGAAGCCGACCAGCAGCGGATAGGCCACGCCGTAGGCGATGCGCGACACCCCGATCAGCACGCCGATCGCCACGCCGATCCCGACGCCGAGCGCGAAGCCCACCAGCGTCGTGTAGAGCGTCTGAAGGATGTGCGGCCACAGCACCGGGAAGCGGTCGATCAGCGTCGCCACGATGTCCGACGGCCGCGGCAGGATCAGGTCGGACACGCCGAGCAGCAGGCACAGGACCTCCCACAGCGCGAAGAACCCGCAGATCAGCGCCGCGGAGGCGATGTTGATGCTCAGTTCGTCGTCCATCTCGCCCTCACGGCCGGGTCATTTGCGGACCTGCGCGATCAGCGCGCGCAGCTCCTGTGTCATCTCGACGAAGGCGGGCTGGTAGATCAGGCCGATGTCGCGCGGCTGCGGGATGTCCACCGCGCGGTCGGAGATGATCTTGCCGGGGCGCGGGCTCATCACGCAGATGCGGCTTGCGAGAAAGCCCGCCTCGCGCAGGTCGTGGGTGACGAGGATGACGGTCGGCCGCCGGTCGAGATAGAGATCCTGCAGGATCGCCCAGAGCTCCTCGCGGGTGAACTGGTCGAGCGCGCCGAACGGCTCGTCGAGCAGCAGCAGGTCCGGCTCGTGGATCAGCGCGCGGCAGAGATTGGCGCGCTGGAGCATCCCGCCCGAGAGCTGCCACGGGAAGTGGTTGGCGAAGCCGGTCAGGCCGACCTTGTCGAGCAGCGCGTGGACCCGCTCGCGGAACTCGCCCTTGCGCGCCTTGCGGAAGCGGTCGCAGTAGGGCGGCACGATCTTGAGCGGCAGCATCACGTTCCGCTCGATGCTCAGCCAGGGCAGCATGGTCGGGTTCTGGAACGCCATGCCGACCTTGAGGGCCTTGGCCTTCGCCTCCTTGCCGCCGACGATCACGACGCCCGAGGACGGCGCCAGCAGGTTGCTGACGAGCTTCAGGATCGTCGACTTGCCGCAGCCCGAAGGGCCGACGAGCGCGAGGAAGGCCCCCTTCTCCAGATCGAGCGTCGTCGGCGACAGGGCCGTCACGGCCTTCTCGCGCTTGCCGAAGACGACCGAGACGTCTTCGAGCTTCACGGCTTTGGGGGCGCGCGCGCCCGCGGCGTGTCCGCCGGCGGTGGCCGCGTCAATCGGTCGCTGCATTGTCATGCGCGACCTATCGGTGCGGCGCGCGCGATGCTCAAGGACGCATCGCCCGCTGCTGCGAATTTCCCGCAAATCCGCACAATAAGGCGTCACAATCTGATCGGATGGCGCTGAATCGACCAGAAGGCGACGCGCGCAGCCGCTCGCTTGCCGTCTCGCCAGAAGCCGGAGGGCTTTCGCCGCGCTCAGGCGGCGCTGGGCCAGCGGGGGTGCAGGTCGTCGATCACCACCGGATGCGCATGTCCCGCGCCCCGTCCCGCCAGATGCGGATGGTCGGGCGGAAGCTCCGGGTGCGCATGCGGCAGCGGCCCCCGGTCGTCGGACGGCCAGAGCCGCGCCGCGGCGAGGACGGCGACCGCGCCCAGCGCGGCCAGGACGACGAAGGCGATCTCCATGCCCGCCCGCGCGCCCAGCAGGCCCGCGAGCGGATAGGCGACGAGCCAGCAGGCGTGCGACAGCGCGAACTGCGCCGCGAAGAGCGCTGGCCGGTCCTCCGGGTGCGCCGACGCCCGCAGCAGCCGGCCCGATGGCGTCAGCGCCGCAGAATAGCCGAGGCCCATGACGAACCAGAGCGGCGGAAGGCCGCCCATGCCGCCGACGAACGGCCCCGCGAGCAGCCCGGCGCAGAGAAGCGCGGCGCCGCCCAGCATCACAGTCCGGTCCGGCAGGCGGTCGAGCAGCCGCGGCAGCGCGAGCGCGGCGGCGGCGGAGCCGGCGCCGAAGGCGGCGAGCGCCACGGCCAGCGCGGCGGGCCCGAGGCCGAAGACCTCCTGCGTGAGGACCACGGTGTTGACGATCACCATCGCGCCGCCGGCGGCTCCGGCCATGCAGACGGCGAGCAGCCCGCGCAGCCGCGGCGTCGCGAGATAGAGGCGGACGCCCCGCGACGCGCCCTCCCACAGGCCGCGTCGCGGGGCCTGCGCCGTGGCGGGCAGCGTCGTCGAGCCGACCAGCATCGCCGAGGCGACGAAGCCGACCGCAGTTCCGACGAAAAGGTCGCTGAAGCCGACGACCATGAGCAGGGCCGCGGCGAGCATCGGGCTCAGCAGGCTCTCCAGATCATAGGCGAGGCGGGAGAGCGACAGCGCGCGGGTGTAGTCGGCCTCGTCGGGCAGGACGTCGGGGATCGTCGCCTGAAACAGCGGCGTGAAGGCCGCCGAAGCCGACTGCAGGACGAAGATCAGCGCGTAGACCTGCCAGACCTCGCTCACGAAGGGCAGGCAGAGCGCGACCGTGGCGCTCGGCCTGCTCGCCTACGACCTTGCGGGCGCCGACGCCGGG
>CAYGUQ010000543.1:0-3066 GCA_964352995.1 uncultured Rhodobacterales bacterium | reverse complement strand
GGACGAGGCGCGCGGCCCCGCTGGCGGTGCGCTGCGCCGAGGGCGCCTGCGCCGGGCCCGCGCGCCTCGTCCTGCGCCCCGAGGACGCCGCGCTCGACGCCGACGGCCCGTTCGGCGGCGTCGTGGGGCAGGCGCTCTACCGCGGCGGGGCCTGGGAGGCGACGGTGGAGGTCGCCGGCCTCGGCGCGATTCCCGTCGTCTCGCGCCACAGGTTGCGCGCGGGGGAGGCGGTCTGCCTCAGGTTGCTCGGCGGCTGGGCGCTGCCCGGGTGAACGCGGGGCGGCGCCCATGTTTAGGGCAGTAACGCCTTGCCAATCCGCGCCGGTGCGGTAGGACAGGCGCGCCCAGCCGCCGGTTCCCGCAGGAGTGCGCCGCCCATGCCGCCCGCCGACCCCCTCGCCGAGACGCCAGCCGCGCCGATGTATCCCCGCGTCCTGCTCAAGATCTCCGGCGAGGCGCTGATGGGCGACCAGGGATTCGGCCTGCACCCGCCGACGGTGAAGCGCATCGCCGAGGAGGTGAAGCAGGTCCACGACCTCGGGGTGCAGATCTGCCTCGTGATCGGCGGCGGCAACATCTTCCGCGGCCTCTCCGGCGCCGCGCACGGCATGGAGCGCGCCACGGCCGACTACATGGGCATGCTCGCGACCGTGATGAACGCGCTGGGCATGCAGGGCGCGCTCGAGGGCCTCGGCATCTTCACCCGCGTCATCTCCGCCATCCCGATGGACCAGGTCTGCGAGCCCTACATTCGCCGCCGCGCGATCCGGCATCTGGAGAAGGGCCGCGTCTGCGTCTTCGCCGCCGGCACCGGCAACCCCTACTTCACCACCGACACCGCCGCGACGCTGCGCGCCATGGAGATGGGCTGCGGCGCCATCTTCAAGGGCACCCAGGTCGACGGCATCTACGACAGCGACCCCAAGACCAACCCGGACGCCGCGCGCTACGCCTCGATCAGCTACGACGAGGTGTTGCAGCGCAACCTCAGGGTGATGGACGCATCGGCCATCGCGCTCGCGCGCGACAACAAACTGCCGATCATCGTCTATTCTCTGCGCGAATCCGGCGCCTTCGCGAAGGTCTTGAGGGGTGAAGGAAAGTTCACCATTGTCCATCCATAACCGCGAACGGCGCGCCGAGGCGCGCCGCGGCGGACGCCCAGCGAAGAAGGCGACCTGATCCATGGCAGACGATTTCGACCCCGATCTCGACGACATCGAGAAGCGCATGAACGGCGCGCTGGCCTCGCTGCGCACCGAGTTCGCCAGCCTGCGCACCGGCCGCGCCTCCGCCTCGATGCTCGACCCCATCACCGTCGACGCCTACGGCCAGCAGACGCCCATCAACCAGCTCGGCACCATCAACGTGCCGGAGCCGCGGATGGTCTCGATCAACATCTGGGACAAGTCGATGGTGGGGAAGGTGGAGAAGGCGATCCGCTCCTCCGGCCTCGGCATCAACCCCGTGGTCGACGGCACCATCCTGCGCCTGCCCATTCCCGAGCTGAACGAGGAGCGGCGCCGCGAACTCGCCAAGGTCGCGGGCCAGTACGCCGAGCACGCGCGCGTCGCCGTGCGCAACGTGCGCCGCGACGGGATGGACACGGTGAAGCGCGCCGACGGCCTCTCCGAGGACGACCGCAAGATGTGGAACGACGAGATCCAGGCGCTCACCGATTCGGCCATCAAGAAGATCGACGAGGCGCTCGACAGCAAGCAGCAAGAGATCATGCAGGTCTGAGACGCGCCTTCAGCCAGCACCCGGAGAGAGCGTTCATGCCTGACGGCGTCGCGTCACCCACCGACATTCCCGCAGCGTGCGCCGCTGCCGGGCGGAGCGGTCGGCACGTCGCCATCATCATGGACGGCAACGGCCGCTGGGCGCAGCGCCGCGGCCTGCCCAGGCTCGCCGGTCACCGCGCGGGGCTGGAGGCGGTGCGCCGCATCGTCGAGCTGTGCCCTGAGTTCGGCATCGGCACCCTGACGCTCTTCGCCTTCTCGACCGAGAACTGGCGGCGCCCGCCGGACGAGGTCAGGGGCCTGATGGCGCTGTTCCGGCGCTATCTGCGCAAGGAGGCCGCCGAACTCGCCGAGAAGGGCGTGCGCGTGCGCTTCATCGGCGATCGCACCCAGCTCGACATCGACATCCAGCAGCTGATGGCCGGGCTCGAGGCCCGCACAGCCGACTGCCGCCGCTACGATCTGGTGCTGGCGGTGAACTACGGCGGCCGGGCCGAGATCGCCGCCGCGGCGCGCAGGCTGGCGCGCGAGGCCGCCGAGGGGCTGCGCAGCCCCGACAGCATCGACGAGGCCGCGCTTTCGGGGCGGATGCAGATCGCCGACCTTCCCGACCCCGACCTCGTGATCCGCACCAGCGGCGAGCAGCGCATCTCAAACTTCCTGCTCTGGCAGTGCGCCTACGCGGAGTTCGTGTTCGCCGAGGAGTGCTGGCCGGACTTCGACCGCGACGCGCTGGAGCGCGCGATGCGGGCCTTCGGTTCGCGCGAGCGGCGCTTCGGCGCCGTCGTCGGCTGACCGCCGCGCGTCCCGAAAGTCCGTCAGGGTGAGGCCAGTCAGGCGAGGCGGCGAAGCGATGCGAACCCGGCGAGGCCATTCGGGCAAGACCGCTTCCGGGGAGGCGGCGCAGGCCGGTCCGCGCCGGTCAGGCTCCGTGAGCGCGCCCGCGCGCGAGCCGTCGTGAGCCGCGCCGGGGCGCTCGCCGCCGCCTTCGCGGCGATGAAGGACCTGCGCGCCCGCACGCTGACCGCCGCCGCGATGATCGTGGTCACCGTCGTTCCGATCGCGCTGGGCGGCCTCTGGGCGACCGCCTTCGTCGCCGCGGTCGCGGCGCTGATGGGGTGGGAGTATCGAAGGCTCACCGCCGCCGCCGCCGGCGCCCAAGACCACGCGCTCTACGCCGCGTGCTTCGCCGCCGCCGCCTTCTGCGCCGGCGAGGGCGCGGCGTGGACGGCCGCGGGGCTGCTTCTGGCGGCGGGGCTCGGCTTCGCCGCGCTCGACGTCGCCGCGCGCCGGCCGCCGGGCTGGCCCGTGGTCGGGGCGATGC
>CAYGUQ010000542.1:0-3070 GCA_964352995.1 uncultured Rhodobacterales bacterium | reverse complement strand
ACAGGGTGACCGAGCCGGGCCGCCCGTCGTCGCGCGGGTCGACCGGCACGGCGATCCCGCACAGGTCGAGCAGGTTCACGAAATTCGTGTAGGTTCCGAAATCGCTGTTGGGGCCGATCGGGTCGGCCTCGAGCGCCGCGACGGTGTGGAAGGCCGGGAAGGTGGGAACCGCAAGCGCGTCGACGCCGGCGAGGATGGGCGCGACGATCCGGCGGGCCTCCGCGAGCCGATAGACGCCGTCAAAGGCGTCCACCGCCGAGAGCGTCGCGGCGCCGCCGACGATCTGCTCCGTCACGGGGTGCAGCGCGCCGGGGTTGGCGGCGCGGAAGGCGGCGACGGCGTGCAGGCGCTCCGCCACCCAGGCCCCTTCGTAGAGCAGCGCGGCGCAGTCGTAGAAGGGCTGGAAGTCGACCTCCACGAACTCCGCGCCGAGCGCTTCGAGACGGCCGAGCGCGGCCTCGAAGCTCGCCGCCTGCGCCGCGTCCCCCGAGAAGCGGCGCGAGGCGGGCGACGGGACGCCGAGGCGGAACCGCGCCGGCGCGGCGCCGAAGCCGCAGGCGGGGCGGTCGCGGGAGAAGGCGTCCTCGGGGTCGTGCGCCGCCGCCGCCGCGAAGGCCGCCCATGCGTCCGCCACGGTCAGCGCGAAGACCGACACCGTGTCGAGCGTCCGGCAGGCCGGCACGACGCCGCGCGCCGAGATGGCGCCGAGCGAGGGCTTCAGCCCGACGATGCCGTTGAGCCCCGCCGGCACCCGCCCCGAACCGGCGGTGTCGGTGCCGAGCGCAAAGGTCGCGACGCCAAGCGCCACCGCGACGGCGGAGCCGGAGGACGAGCCGCCCGGCGGGATCGCGGGATCGAGCGCGTTCTTCGGCGCGGGATAGGGCGTCCGCAGGCCGTTGAGGCCGGTGGCGAACTGGTCGAGGTTGGTCTTGCCGAGGCAGAGCGCGCCGGCTGCCTTCAGCCGCGCCACGACCGGCGCGTCGACCTCGGGCGTGTAGGCGAAGGCCGGACAGGCGGCCGTCGTCGGCCGGCCGGCGACGTCGATGTTGTCCTTCACCGCGAAGGGCAGGCCCCAGAGCGGATGCGCCGCGGGGTCGAAGGGCGGCAGCGCCCGCGCCGCCGCCTGCGCGTCCTCAAGCGGGATGAGGTCGATGAAGACGCCGGGGTTCTGCGCCTCGGCCAGCCGCCGGTGCGCCTCGGCCAGAACCGCCGCAGGGTCGCCGCCGGCCGCGTAGCAGGCGTGCAGGCTGTCGCGGTCGAAACTGAGGGCGCGCATCACGTCGTCTCCATCATCGGCGCGGCGGCGGCGAGCGCCGGCGGCGTGGGCGCGGCCTCGATCAGGCTGCGCGTATAGGGGTGGCCGGGGTTCTCCATGACCTGCTCGGCGGGCCCCTCCTCGACGATCTCGCCGGCGCGCATCACCATGACGCGGTCGCAGAGCAGGCGCACGACGTGCAGGTCGTGGCTGACGAAGAGGTAGCTCATGCCGAGCGCGGCCCGCAGGTCCGCCAGCAGGTTCAGCACGACGGCCTGGATCGAGACGTCGAGCGCCGCCGTCGGCTCGTCGAGCACCAGCAGCTTCGGCGAGGTCGCGAGCGCGCGGGCGATGCCGACGCGCGCCTTCTGCCCGCCGGAGAGCTGGTGCGGGAAGCGGTCGAGCAGATGCGCCGGCAGCCCCACCTGTTCGGCCAGCGCCTCGACCCTGGCGGCCCGCTCCCGCCGCCCCAGCGCCGTCAGCCGCATGAGCGGGTCGGCGACGGCGCGGCGCGCGGTGAAGCGGGGGTTGAGGCTGTCGGTCGCGTCCTGGAACACCATCTGGATCGCGCCGCGGCGCGGGTCGCGCGGGAACTTCGCGGCGGGCACGGCGCCGATGTCCTCGCCGTCGAGCAGGATGCGGCCCCCGCTCGCGTCGAGCAGGCGCATCACCATCGACGACGTCGTGGACTTGCCGCAGCCCGACTCGCCGACGAGGCCGAGGCTCTCGCCCCGCCTGATCTCGAAGCTGACGCCCTTCACCGCCTGCACGCCGTCGGCGAAGGTCTTGCGAAGGTCGTCGACCACGAGCATCGGGGCGCCCAGCGCAGGGCGCGGCGCCTCGGGCTTCGGCGTCTCCAGCAGGTCGCGCAGGCGCGCGCCGGGCCGCGCCGTCGCGCGCATCAGCTTCTCGGTGTAGGCGTGGGCGGGCCGGGCGAAGACCTGCGCGGAGGGCGCCGTCTCGACCACCCGCCCGTCCTTCATCACCACGATGCGGTCGCAGTAGGCCGCCGCGAGCCCGAGGTCGTGGGTGATGAGCACCGCGCTCATCCCCCGCGCCTTCGTCAGCCCCGCGATGAGGTCCATCACCGCCTTCTGCGTGGTGACGTCGAGCCCGGTGGTCGGCTCGTCGGCGATGAGCAGCCTCGGGTCGCAGGCCAGCGCCAGCGCGATCACGACGCGCTGGCACATGCCGCCCGAGAGCTCGAAGGGGTAGGCGTGGGCGCGCGCCTCGGGGTTACGGATCTCCACCGCCCGCAGCGCCTCGACAGCCTTCGCCGGGGCGGTCTGGCGCGTGGCGCGGGCGTGGCGGACCAGCACGTCCTCGATCTGCCGGCCGACCTTGCGGATCGGGTTGAGCGCCGCGCGGGGGTTCTGGAAGATCATGCCGATCTCGCGGCCCCGGATCGCGCCCATCTCCCGCTCGCTCGCCGCGCGCAGGTCGACGCCGGCGTAGCTGACGCGCCCCTCGGCGATGCGACCGCCGCGGTCGAGGATGCGCATCACGGCGTAGGACGTCACCGACTTGCCGGAGCCCGACTCGCCCACGACGCCCAGCGTCTCGCCCTTCTCCAGCGTGAAGGAGACGTCCTGCACGGCGGAGACGACGCCGTGGCGGGTGGCGAACTCCACGCGCAGGTCGGAGACGTCGAGCAGCGCGCTCATGTGCGCCTCCGCGGGTCCACCAGGTCGCGCAGCCCGTCGCCCAGCAGGTTGAAGGTGAAGACCGCGAGCATCAGCGCGAGGCCGGGGAAGATCGCGAGCCACCACTCGCCCGAGACGATGAAGTTCGCGCCTTCGGCCACCATGATCCCCC
>CAYGUQ010000541.1:0-3089 GCA_964352995.1 uncultured Rhodobacterales bacterium | reverse complement strand
CAACAACTCCAACATTCCCGTCGAGATGATCGAGAGCGAGACGCCGCTGACGATCACCGCCTACGGCCTCTTTCGCGAGTGGCGCGTCGACAGCCCGGAAGCGATCTTCTCCGCCAACGCCGAGCGCTTCCGCTTCCGCCCCTACGGTCTCGAAGGCGGCGAGCCGGGGCGCGAGGGGCGGCTGACGCTGATCCGCGGCGGCGAGCGCACGGCGCTCGGCTCCAAGGTCAACAACCTCCCGCTCAGGCGCGGCGACGTGATCCGGCTGGAGACCTCGGGCGGCGGCGGCTTCGGCCCGCCGGCGGAGCGCGCGCCGGAGGCGGCCGCGCGCGACGCCGCACTCGGCTACGTCTGAGCGCGCCATGCGGCGGCCGGGCGCGCGCGCCATGCGGCGGCGGGGCGCCCTCGATTGCAAGGCCGCGGGGCGCCCCATAAGCTGAGCCGGCCGGGTGAGCTGGCCTCGGGAGTTCGATGGACATCGCGCTCTACCTCGCGGCGGCGACCAGCCTGATCATGGCGGCCGCGGCCGCCCTGTCGGCGGTCTCGCGCTTCGTCGGCCTGCCCATGCCCGTCGTCGTGGCCTTCGCGGGGCTGCTCTACGGCGTCGTCGGGCTGGCCAGCGGCGTCTCCTTCTCCGGCGCCGCGCTCGACAGCTACGACCGGTGGTTCGTGGAGTCGCTGGCGTTGGATGCGAGCGGGCTGCTGCTGCTGTTCCTGCCGCCGCTGCTGTTCGAGATGGCGATGGGCGTCGACCTGCGCCGCATCCGCGACGAGGCGGCGACCATCGCCATCATGGCGATCATCGCGGTGCTCGTCGCGACGGCGACGGTCGGCGCGAGCGTCTGGCTCGGCTCGGCGTGGATGGGCTCCGGCCTTGGGCTCGTCGCGTGCCTGCTGCTCGGCGCGGCGGTCTCCACCACCGACCCGGCCGCGGTGATCACGACCTTTCGCGAGATCGGCGCGCCGCGGCGGCTGGCGGCGCTGCTGGAGGGCGAGAGCCTGCTGAACGACGCCGCCGCCATCGCGCTCTATGCGCTGCTGCTGGGCGTGGCGGCGTCGCAGGGTTCGGCGACCGTCGGCGGCTTTCTCGGAGACTTCTCGCGATCCTTCCTCGTAGGGGCCGGAACCGGCCTTGCGATGGCGTGGCTGGCGGCGCGCGTCTATCCGCTGCTGGGCGCGTCCGCGGCGGCGGAGGCGTCGGCCACGGTCGCGCTCGCCTACGGCGCGCATCTGGCGGCGGAGGTGGTCTTCGGCGGCTCCGGCGTCGTGGCGGTGGTGGTCGCCGGGGCCGTCACCGGCTCGTCGGGCTTCGTGAGCATGGGGCCGCGCAACTGGGCGACGACGCGGGCGGTCTGGGCGCAGATCGGCTTCTGGGCCAACGCGGCGATCCTGTTCATCGTCGCCTCCGCCACGCCGGCGCTGCTGGCGGACTTCACCGTCGCGGACGGCGCGCTGGTGGTCCTGGTCTATGTCGCGGCGCTGCTGGCGCGCGGCGCGGTGCTGTTCGGGCTGCTCCCCGCGCTCGACCGGGCGGGGCTCTCCACGCCCATCGGCGCCCGCCAGAAGGCGCTGCTGCTGTGGGGAGGCGTGCGCGGCGCGGTGACGCTGGTGCTCGCGATCTCGCTCACCGAGGTCTCGGCGCTGGGGGACGACGCCGGGATCGTCGGCGCCGTCGCCGCGGCCTACACGCTGGCGACGCTGGGCCTCAACGCGGCCACGCTCGGCTGGGTCACGCGGCGGCTGGGGCTCGACCGGCTGTCGCCCGCCGACGCGGCGCTGCGCGAGCGCGTCGCCGCCGGCGCCATCGAGCGCGTCGCCGACGTCGTGTCCAACCTCGCCCGCGCCCGCGACATCGAGCCCGAGGCCATCGCGTTCGTCACCGACGCCCTTCGCCGGCGCCGGATGGAGGCGGAGGAGGAGGCCGAGGCGGAGGCGGAGGGCGAGCGCATCCCCTTCGGCGAGCGGCTGCGGCTCGGCCTCGCCATCGTCTGCGGGCAGGAGGCGCGGCTCGTGCGACGGGCCTTCGAGGCGGGCGCCCTCGGCCCGCGCGCCCCCCTCGCGCGTTCCGGGGCCGCCGCGCGGCTGGCCGACGCCGCGCGGGTCGGCTCGCGGGAGGGCTACGACGCCGCGGTGGCGGCCGAACTGCGCCCGACGGCCTGGTTCCGCGCCGTCTATCGCCTGCACCGCCTGAGCGGCGTCAGCCGGCCGCTCAGGCAGGCGCTGGAGCTGCGCCAGACCTGCCTGCTGGAGACCGAGCGCGTGATCGGCGAGCTTCAGGCCTTCAGCCAGGCGCGGCTGCCGGCGATGGTGGGGGCGGACGCGGCGGCCAACATCGCCGCCGCGCTGGCGGGCCGGCTGACGAGCGTGGTGGACGAGATCACCGCGCTCTCGCTGCAATACCCCGCCTATGCGCTGGCGCTGGAGAAGGCGCTGATGGCGCGCGCGGCGGTGCGTCGCGAACGGCAGGAATACGATCGGCTGCACCGCGACGGCGTCGTCGGGCCGGAGCTGCGCGAGGCGCTCGCCCGCGAGCTCGACGATCTGGAGCGGCGGGTCGCGGCGCCGCCGCGCCTCGACGTCAGCCCGTCCTCCATCGACCTGCTGAGCGCCGCGCCGATGTTCGCCGGCCTCGACGACAGGCAGAAGCGCCGCGTCGCCAAACTGCTGCGCACCCGGCCGATCTTTCCCGGCGACGTCGTGGCCGAGATCGGCGAGCGCGGCGACACGCTGCATTTCGTGGCCTCCGGCGCGCTGGAGGTGGAGCACGGCGACGGGCGCTCGATCACGCTGTCGAACGGGGCGTTCTTCGGCGAGCTCGGCCTGCTGGCGCCCTCGCGACGGCGCGCGACGCGGGTGGTCTCGCTCACCTTCGGCCAGCTTCTCACGCTCTCGCGGCGCGACTTCCGCCGCCTCGCCAGCCGCGAGCCCGAGATCGAGCAGCGCATCCGCGCCGCCGCCGAGGCGCAGCTCCGCGGCGGATTCTCCATCCCCGCCCGGCGCGAGCCGTGACGCGGCGCGCCGCCGCGCCGCCCACTATTACGTTTCGATGTCAGATGGTTAACGCCCGAACGAAAAAGTCCGTGCATGTC
>CAYGUQ010000540.1:0-3090 GCA_964352995.1 uncultured Rhodobacterales bacterium | reverse complement strand
CCGCCACAGCGTTCAGGGTGACGGTGAAGCGCCCGTCGCTCTCCTCGACGAGCATTTCGCTGATCACCGGATTGTAGGTGCCCCAGTCTTTGTCGCGCACGATGAAGGACACGGCGCGCAGGACCTCCGTCCCGTGAAAGCGGATGTAGCGCAGGTTTCCGGCTTCAAGCTCCGCGCTCAGGGCGCCGGCGCGCAGCACGCGCGGCGGCGTCACAGGCTCGTCGGTCCCGTAGAGGCCGACGGCGCGCGAGGGCGCATCGGTCATGGCGCATCTCCCCTGCTCATGCGCGGCCAGACCGCCAGCTTATCAGCCGCTCCGCCAGCAACGCGATGATGATGATCGCCCCGATGGCAGAGCCTTGCCAGAACGGCGAGACGCCCATGAGGTTCAAACCGTTGCGGATCATCACCATGATCAGCACGCCTAGCAGCGTGCCGATGATCGAGCCGCGCCCGCCGTACAGGCTGGCTCCGCCGATCACCACGGCGGCGATGGCGTCCAGCTCCAGCTGGTTTCCCGCCAGCGGGTCGGCAGACATGATCTGTGCGAGCGAGAAGGTGACGGCGACAGCGGACAGCGCGCCAGACACGACGTAGGGCAACACGGAATAGAACACCGTCGCCAGCCCCGCCGCGCGCGCCGCCTCCCGGTTCGAGCCGACTGCGTAAATGGTGCGCCCGCCCTTGGTGTAGGTCAGGTATCCCCAGGCGCAGAGGTAGACGCCGAGCAGGAACAGCACGTTGACGGGCACGCCCGCGACGCTGGTGAACACCAGATCGCCAAGCTCGGGCGGCAGCCCCGAGATGGAGCGCTGGCCGGAGACGATGTAGGCGAGGCTGCGCCCGATGGCCATGACGCCGAGCGTCACCACGAACGGCGCCAGCCCGAAGATCGCGATCAGCACGCCCGAGAAGAGCCCGATGGCCGCGCCCGCCGCCACCGCCAGTCCTATCGCCAGCGGGATCGGCAGGTCGCGCAACGCAAGGGCGAGGACGATGCCGCACAGCCCGAACACCGCGCCCACCGAGAGGTCGATCCCGCCGGTCAGGATGACGAAGGTCATGCCCACCGCGACGATGCCGATGACGACCGACTGGTCGAGGATGTTGAAGATGTTGCGCTCGGTCAGGAAGAATGGCGACAGCACCGACAGCGCGATCGCCAGCAACAGGGCCAGCCCCAGCATCCGCACCTCGAGGCTGCGCAGCAGGCCGGCTATCGGATGCGGAGCGCGTGTGGCGTCATTGGCCATGCTCAGGCGTCCTCCGTGGCGCGGGCGGCGGTGATCTCGGCGCGCAGAGCGCCTGCATCGGGGATGGCTGCGCCTGCGGCGATGCTGACGCCGATCCAGCCGAGGTCATGCCCGCGGCTGTCCGTCATCTGGGTGAGAAGGGTGCGCTGCCCGTCCGCCTCCGCCTCGAATCGATCGGAGCGGGTCCGCAGCGCAGCGGGAATGGCGGTGTCGCCGGCATCGACCGCTTGTCCGGGCGCAAGGCCGGTCGCCGGGGCGTCGGGGTGGTTGGCGGCGGCGAGGCAGATCAGCGCGTCGCCGTCGATCAACGTCCAGAACGCCGCTGCGCGGTGGGCGCGGCTGAGGGCGTCGAGCAGGCGAAGGTTGCGCTCGGTGGAAGTGCGCGGGGCCGCGAGCAGCGTCAGCTTCTCCTCGTTGAGCGACGCCGCGGGAAGGTCGGCGATGGTCACGCCGTCGCTTACGACGACGATGCGCTCGCACACGTTCAGCAGCTCCTCGAAGTCCGACGAGATCACGATCACGGCCACGCCCGCGTCGGCCGTCGCCTGCAGGATCCGGTAGATCGCGGCCCGGGTGCCGATGTCCACGCCCTTGGTCGGCTCGTCGAGGATGAGGATTTCAGGGTCTGTCAGCAACCAGCGCGCGATGATCACCTTCTGCTGCATTCCGCCCGAGAAATTCAGCAGGCTCGCGTCGAGCCGCTCCGGCGGCAGGCCGAGCTCGCGCACCAGATCCGCGACGCGGCCCGCCGTGGCGCGATGGCCGCGCCAAAAGCCGCGCCGGCGGCCCATGTCGGCCAGCGTCAGGTTCTCGCGCACGCTCATGTCCGGCACGATGCTCTGTGCACGGCGGTCCTCGGGAACGAGGCCCAGCCCCGCCGCCACCGCGTCCGCCGGGTGCCGCAGTTGCGCCGGGCGGCCCTTCACCAGAACCTCGCCCGCCTGTCGCGGGCGCAGGCCGAAGATCGCCTCCGCCGCCTCGGATCGTCCCGCGCCGACGAGGCCGCCCAGCCCGAGGATCTCCCCGCGCCGCACGAAGAACGAAATGTCCCGCACCCAGGGCGCGGCGCGCAGGTTGCGCACCTCGAAGACGACGTCGGCCGGGGCCGCTCGCGGCCGCCGAGTGGAGTAGATCGCGCCGATGTCGCGCCCGACCATGTGCTGCACGATATCGCCTTGCGTCAGGCTCGAGGTCGCCACGTCCTCGGCCACGGTTACGCCGTCGCGCAGAACCGTGACGCGGTCGGTGATCGCGAAGACCTCCTCCAGCCGGTGCGACACGAACGCCAGCGCCCGGCCGTCGTCGCGCAGCCGCGCCATGATATCGAACAGCCGGTTCACCTCGGCGGCGCTGAGCGAAGCCGTAGGCTCGTCGAAGATCACCAGCCGCGCGTCCAGCGCCAGCGCCTTGGCGATTTCGACAAGCTGGCGCTGCGCCGCCGACAGCCTGCGCACCTCCTCGTCCAGCGGCAGCGCGTGCTCATGGCCAAGGCTCAACAGCAGCGCGCCGGCGCGGTCGCGCATACGGCGAAAGGACAGGCGGCCGGCCGTGGCGAGGTCCGGCAGGAAGATGTTCTCCAGCACGGTCATGTCCGGCGCGAGGCTGGTCTCCTGCGCGACCAACGCGATGCCCCGGTCCAGAGCGTCGCGGGTGGACGTCAGCCGCAGCGGAGCGCCGCCGAAGGCGATCTCTCCGCCTGTGCGCTGAAGATGCCCGGAGACGATGCGCGACAGGGTGGACTTGCCGGCCCCGTTCGCTCCCAGCAGGCCGCAGACCTCGCCAGGCCGCAGCGTCAGCGCGGCGCCCCGCCGCGCCTGTGTGTTGCCGCACGTCTTTT
>CAYGUQ010000539.1:0-3099 GCA_964352995.1 uncultured Rhodobacterales bacterium | reverse complement strand
CGCGCCGGTCGCCTTGCCCCAGGCGTTCATCACGAAGGGGTCGTTGACGGAGACGCAGACGATCCGGTCGACGCCCTTGGCCTTGAGCTGGGCGACGTTGGCCACGAAGCCGGGCATGTGGCGCTCGCTGCAGGTCGGGGTGTAGGCGCCCGGCACGGCGAAGAGGACGGTGCGGCCCGAGCCGAAGAGCTCGGCGCTCGACACGTCCTTGATCCCCTCGGACGAGAAGGTCTTGAAGGTGGCGGCGGGGAGGGCGTCGCCTGCGGCGATGGTCATGGCGGGCATCCTTGATGAGAAGGGGCGGCGGTGCTTGCGATCAACGTGATACGTCGGCGGCGCGGCCGGGTCATCCCCCGACCTGCGTTCGGAGTTCAGGTCGAGGGGGCTGCGACGCGCACGAGCTGCTTGCCGAAGTTGCCGCCGTCGAGCAGCGACATGAACGCCTCCGGCGCCGCCGCGAGCCCCTCCGCCACGCTCTCGCGCCAGTGGATGCGGCCCTCGCGCAGCATCGGCGCGACCTCCTGCTGGAAGATCGGCCGGCTCGCCTCGTGGTCGAAGATGATGAAGCCCTGCGCGCGCAGCCGGCGCGTCAGGATCAGCCGCCAGACCGGCGGCAGCGGCATCGGGTCGGCGGCGCCGCGGCCGGAGTACCAGCCGATCATCCCGCACACCGCGATCCGGCCGCGCACGTTCATCAGGGGCAGCACGGCGGCGAGCGTGGTCGATCCGACATTCTCGAAATAGACGTCGACGCCCTGCGGCGCGGCCTCGGCGATGCGCGACGAGAGCTTGGCCGCGTCGGCGCCGCGATGGTCGAGGCAGGCGTCGCAGCCGAGCTTCTCAACCGCGTAGGCGCATTTTTCGGCGCCGCCGGCGACGCCGATCACGCGCATGCCCTTGATCCGCGCGAGCTGACAGGCCAGCGAGCCGACCGCCCCGGTCGCGGCGGAGACCACGATGGTCTCGCCGTTGCGCCCCTCGCCGATCTCGTTGAGCCCGACCCAGGCGGTGTGGCCGGGCATGCCGAGTACGCCGAGCGCCGTGGAGACCGGCCCGAGCGCGGGATCGACCTTCCGCACGCCGGCGCCGCCCGAGACGGCGTGGCTCGTCCAGCCGAAGCGGCCCGCGACGATCTCCCCGACGGCGAAGCCGGGATGGCGCGAGGCGACGACCTCCGCGACGCACTCGCCCTCCATGGTTCCGCCGAGCGGAACGGGCGGTGCGTAGGAGGCCACGTCGTCCATCCGCCCGCGCATGTAGGGATCGAGCGAGAGCCACAGCGTGCGCGCGAGGAACTCGCCCTCGGCGGGCTGGGGAACCGGCGCGGTCTCCAGCCGGAAATCTCCCGGCTTCGGCGCGCCCTGCGGGCGGGCGGCCAGCGCGATTCGCCTCATCTCGTCCGCCATGGCGGGTCCTCCGGCCTCTGCGCCTTTCCCGGCGACGCCCGAGCCTTCGCCCGCCCGCGCGCCGCTGTCGAGCCCCATCTGGCCGGAGGAGACGGCGCGCTAGCCCGCGAGCGGCGGCAGCGTCGCCTCGATGCGGTCGCGCAGCGGCTCGTGCTGGCGGGGCAGCTTCAGCGCCTCGCCGAGCGTTTCGACCGGTTCGTCGACCGCGAAGCCCGGCTCGCCGGTCGCGACCTCGAACAGCACCCCGCCCGGCGTGCGGGCGTAGATCGCCCAGAAATAGTCGCGGTCGATGGGCTCGGTCACGCGCAGGCCGTGGGCCTCCATCGCCGCCCGCACCTCACGCTGCGCCGCGCGGTCCTTCACCGCGAAGGCGACATGATGGA
Organism: uncultured Rhodobacterales bacterium; assembly: GCA_964352995.1. GTDB lineage: Bacteria > Pseudomonadota > Alphaproteobacteria > Rhodobacterales > Rhodobacteraceae > Rubrimonas. The sequence goes on along the minus strand of CAYGUQ010000539.1, from coordinate 1,310 downwards.
CGGCGCCGGCGCCGTCGGAGCCCTGCGGCGCGTCGGGGTTCTCCTGCACGTCGACCACGCCCGCCGGGGAGCCGGCCAGCCGCCAGCGCGTCAGCCCCGGCTCGGTCGCCTCGGGAGCGTATCCGAACAGCCGCAGCACCGCGCCGACCCCGGCGCCGTCGCGCACCGACAGGGTGACGCCGCGAAAGCCGCGGATCGCGACCGTCGCGTCGATCTCGGGCGTCGTCCAGGGCGCGCGGGCGTCCTCGGTCTCGACCAGCGCGAAGAGCAGCCCGTCCGGGTCGGCGAAGAGCGCCGCCGCGTCGCCGAAGGGCGCCTGACCGTCCACGGCCGTCGCGCCGAGGCCCGGCAGTCGCGCGCGCCAGAAGGGCAGGGCGCCCGGCGGCACGGCGAACTGCGTCACGGAGACCTGACCGGCGCCGCGCCGCCCGCGATGCGCGCCGGGCCACACGAAGAAGGTCATCACCGTTCCCGGAGAACCGGCGCCGTCGGCGTAGTAGAGGTGCCATGCGCCGGGATCGTCGAAGTTGACGGTCTGCTTGACGCGCCGCAGGCCGAGCGCGCGGCTGTAGAAGCGGTCCGCGACGGCGGCCGAGGACGCGATGGCGGTGACGTGGTGCAGCCCCTCGATGTGGGTCATGGTCGGCTCCTGTTCGCTGGCGCAAGTTTCCGCCCGGAACATCGGCGCTGTGCGTTTTCAGGACAATGCCGGCCTTAATCGACAGATTGTTTCGCATCCAGGTTCACGACGACGCCGCCCGCCGCTTCGGCGTCGGCGGCGTCATGGGTGACGAGCAGCACCGGGAGCCCCGCGTCGCGCGCCATGCCGAACACCGTCTCGCGCGTGCTGGCGCGCAGGCCGGCGTCGAGCTTCGAGAACGGCTCGTCGAGCAGCAGCGCCTCCGGCTCGGCGAGCAGCGCGCGCATCAGGCTGACGCGGGCGCGCTGGCCGCCCGAGAGCGTCGCGGGGTCGCGCGGGCCGAAGCCCTCCAGCCCGACATGCGCCAGCGCCGCCTCGACGCGCGCCCGCCGCGCGGCGCGGCCGCGGATCTCGGGCGGCAGGGCGAAGGCGAGGTTCGCCGCGACGCTCAGATGCGGAAACAGCAGATCGTCCTGAAACAGCAGGCCGATGCGCCGCGCCTCGACCGGCAGGCCCGAGAGGTCGCGCCCGTTCAGCCGCACCCGGCCGGAGACGGCGAAGGCCGGCGGCGCGGCGCCGAGGATCGCGGCGAGCAGCGTCGACTTGCCCGAGCCCGACGGCCCCATCACCCTCAGCGTCCCGCCCCGCGCGCTGCGGGCCACCAGCCCCG
>CAYGUQ010000538.1:0-3101 GCA_964352995.1 uncultured Rhodobacterales bacterium | reverse complement strand
GGCCGCCATCGCCGCGCCGCGGCCGCGCGTCCTGATCGGCGGCCTCCGCATGGGCTTCACCCTGCGCGCCGCGCTGGAGGCTTCGCCGCTGGCGCAGATCACCGTGGCCGAACTGCTGCCCGAGATCGTCGCATGGGCGCGCGGGCCGATGGCCGCGCTCTTCGCCGGCTGTCTCGACGACCCGCGGGTGCGCGTGGCGGTGGAGGACGTCGCCGGGCCGATCCGCGAAGGCGGGTGGGATGCGATCCTGCTCGACGTCGACAACGGTCCCGAGGCGTTCACGACGCCCGCCAACGACGCGCTCTACGGCCGCGCCGGCCTCGCATCCGCGCGCGCCGCGCTGAACCCCGGCGGCGTTCTCGCCGTTTGGTCGGCGGCGCCCGACGCGGCCTTCGGGCGGCGGCTGCGCGAGGCGGGCTTCCGCGTGACCGAGGAGCGCGTGAAGGCGGACCGCGGCAAGCGCGGCGCCCGGCGCGTCATCTGGCTCGGCCGGGTCGGCTGAAGCGCGGCTCAGCGCTGCGGGGCGGCGAGGCCGCGCCGCCGCTCCCGCCGCGTCGCCGCCAGCGCGCAGCCGACGATGACCAGCCCGCCCGCGATGGTCTGCGCGTCCGGCGTCTCCGAGAACAGCAGCCATCCCGCCGCGGCGGCGAACACCAGCCGCACATAGGGAAACGGCGCCAGCGCCGAGACCTCGCCGACGCGATAGGCCTCGATCGTCAGGAACATGCCGCAGGTTCCCAGCGCGCCGCAGAGCAGCAGCAGCGCCATGGTCTCGACTTCCACCGGCCGCCAGTCGAGGGCCGCCATCGGCGCCGTCCCGAGCGTGGTGATCACGGAGATCCACGCCATGATGGCCAGCGTCTTCTCGGTGCGCGAGAGCATCCGGTTGAGAAACACCAGAACCGCGCCCGACGCCGCCGCGCCGAGCCCCACCAGAACGCCGGGCTCCAGCCGCGCCTCCAGCGCGCCCGCAGCCAGCGCCACGCCGAGAAACCCGACCGCCGTCGTCGCCCAGCGGAAGCCGCCCACCCGCTCGCCCAGCACCGGCGCCGCCAGCGCGACGACGAAGAGCGACGTGGAGAAGGTCAGCGTGGTGGCGAGCGAGAGGTCGAGCACGCGAAAGCTCTGGTAGTAGAGCAGCCAGCACAGCAGGCTCACGAGGCCGCGGGCCAGATGCAGGCCCGGCTTGCGGGTCGCCATCAGCCGCCAGCCGTTGAGCAGCACGAGCGGCGCGATGCAGAGAAGCTGGCTCGCCGCCCGCGCGAAGACGATCTGTCCGTCGCTCAGGCCCTCGCCGAGCGCGCGGAAGCCCACCACCTCCGCGGTGAACATGCCCGCCGCGGCCACCAGCAGCAGGGCGCCGCGCCAGTTGTCCGGCGCGGCCTGGGCTACGCCCGATAGTCCGCCGGGGACTGCGCCCCGACGCGCCGGATCAGCGCCATCCACGCCGCAATCCCTTCATCGATGGAGGAAAGCCGGAAGAACTCGTTCGGCGCATGGTAGTCCTCGTCCGACACCGCGAACGAGAACATCACCGTGTCGACGCCCAGCGCCTCGCGGATCAGCCCCGTTAGGGGCAGGCTGGCGCCGATGCGCACCCGCAGCGGCCGGGCGCCGCCGGTCTCCGCCAGCGCGTCCTCGGCCGCGAGAAGCAGCGGATGGTCGGGTCGCAGCGCGTAGGCGGAGGACCATCCGCGCTCGTCGGTGATCTCCAGCCGCGCCCAGGGCGGGCAGGCGGCTTGCAGATGCGCGATCAGCGCGGCGCGCGCGGCCGCGGGGCGCTGGCCCGCGACGAGCCGGACGGTCAGCTTCGCATGCGCCTCGCAGGGGATGACCGTCTTGCCGCCGGCGCCCTGATAGCCGCCCCAGAGCCCGTTGACCTCGACGGTCGGCCGCAGCCAGAGCCGCTCCGGCGCGCTCCACGCCGCGTCCCCCCAGGGCGCGGGCGCGCCCACGGCGGCGTAGAACGCCGGCTCGTCGAAGGGTATCGCCGCGATCTCGGCGCGCTCCGCCTCGGTCGGCGCGGAAACGCCGTCCATGAAGCCCCGCACGGCGACCGCGCCGCGCGCGTCGTGCAGCCCAGCCGCGATCTGCGAGACCGCGTGCAGCGCGTTGCCGACCGCCCCGCCGTAGCGGCCCGAATGCAGGTCCTTGTCCGCCGTGCGCACCCTGAACTCCAGCCCGCCCGAGCCGCGCGCTGCGACGTTGATCGAGGGCAGGTCCGCGCGCCAGCGCGCCCCGTCGGCCGAGAGCACGGCGTCGCAGGCCAGAAGGCCCGCATTGTCGCGCAGCATCGCCGGCAGCGACGGGCTGCCGGTCTCCTCCTCGCCCTCCAGCAGCACCTTGACGTTGCAGGGGAGCCCGTCGTCCTCCGCGATCAGCCGCGCCAGCGCCTCCAGCGCCACCACCGTCGGCCCCTTGTCGTCGGACGCGCCGCGCCCGTAGAGCCGGCCGTCCCGCAGCGTCGGCTCGAAGGGCGGCGAGCGCCACAGCGCCAGCGGGTCTGGCGGCTGCACGTCGTAGTGGCCGTAGACGAGCAGCGTCGGCCGCCCCGGCGCCGACAGCCGCTCGGCGTAGAGCGCCGGGTGCCCGCCGCCGTCGAGCCGCCGCCCGCCGACGAAGCCCAGCTCCGCCAGACGCGCCTCCAGCAGACGCCGCGCGCCCTCCATGCCGTCGGCGAAGGCCGGGTCGGCGCTCACCGAAGGCTGGGCGACCAGCGCCGCGATGCGCGCCGTCACGGCCTCCCGCTCCGCCGCGCTCAGGATCATGCGACGCCTCCGTCCACGCTCAGCACCTGCCCCGCGATCCAGCCGGCCTCCTCGCCGGTGAGGAAGGCCGCGGCGGCGGCGATGTCCTCGGGCGCGCCGAGCCGGCGGGTGAAGATGCGCTCCACCAGCCGCGCCTGCCCCTCCGGCCCGTAGCGCTCCCACTGCGCGCGGGTCGCCGGGTTGGAGAGGATGAAGCCCGGCGCGACCGAGTTCACCGTCACGCCATGCGGCCCGAACTCCTGCGCGAACTGCTTCGTCAGCCCGACCAGCGCGTGCTTGGCGGCGGTGTAGGCCTGTATCCCGGTGAGGCTTGGCCGCAGCCCGGCGCCGGAG
>CAYGUQ010000537.1:2509-3103 GCA_964352995.1 uncultured Rhodobacterales bacterium | reverse complement strand
GCCCGGCGCCCAGCAGCAGCAGCGCCGCCGCCTTTCTTGCCGGGTTGATCGGCGCGCCGGCGCTCGCCGCGCTGGTCTGGGGCGCGCCGGGGATCGGCGCGACGACCTCCGTTCCCCTGCTGGTTTCGGCTGGCCTGCTGGTGGGCTTCGGCACGCGGATGGGTTCCGGCTGCACCTCGGGCCACGGCGTCTGCGGGATGTCGCGGCTCTCGCCGCGCTCGCTGGCGGCGACGGCGACGTTCATGGCCGTAGCGGCGCTCGTCGTGGCGGCGATGCGGCTCGCGCTCGGGGGGGGCGCGTGATGCGCCGGCTCGTCCATCTCGCCTCGGGCGCGCTCTTCGGCCTCGGGCTCCTCGTCTCCGACATGATCGACCCGGGCCGCGTGCTGGCCTTCCTCGACGTCGCCGGCGGCGCGTGGGACCCGACGCTGGCCTTCGTGATGGGCGGCGCGCTGGTCCCCATGGCGGTGGCCTGGCGCGTCGCGGCGGCGCAGGCGCGGCCGGCTTTCGGCGACCGCTTTCCCGGCCCGCCCGCGGGCGGGATCGACGCCCGGCTGCTGGGCGGCGCGGCGCTGTTCGGCGCAGGCTGGGGGCT
>CAYGUQ010000537.1:0-2499 GCA_964352995.1 uncultured Rhodobacterales bacterium | reverse complement strand
CCCGGGCCGGCGCTTTCGGCGCTGTTGGTCGGAGGCTGGCCGGTCGCCGTCTTCGTCGCGGCGATGCTCGCCGGCATGGCGCTGCATGGCTGGAGCGTCGGGCGCCGGCGCGTCGCGGCCTGAGTGCGACGGTTAGTCCTAGGAACTGGACCGACTGCGGCCCAGCGTCAGCTTGAGCCTCACGTCTGCACCAGTTAGAGCCAAGAGCATGTGCGTGGCGCGGCGACGCGTCAGGGAAACAAGTCAGGAGCAACGCATGGCCGACGCCACAGCGTCCCACGACCACCACGCGGCGCCCGGGTTCTTCACCCGCTGGTTCTGCTCGGTGAACCACAAGGACATCGGGATCCTCTACCTCATCAGCGCCGGCGTGCTGGGCGCGATCTCGGTGGCGATGACGTTCTACATGCGGCTCGAGCTCATGGAGCCGGGCGTGCAGTACATGCTGACCGAAGACGGTCAGGTGGACGGCAACCTGTGGAACGTGATGATCACGGGCCACGGCATCCTGATGATGTTCTTCGTCGTCATCCCCGCGCTCTTCGGCGGATTCGGCAACTATTTCATGCCGTTGATGATCGGCGCGCCGGACATGGCGTTCCCGCGGATGAACAACCTCAGCTACTGGCTGTTCGTCGCCGGCGCCTCGCTCGCGGTGCTCGCGGTCTTCGTCGACGGGGGCGTGAGCGCGGGCTGGGTGCTCTATGCGCCGCTCTCGACGACGGGCTCGCCGGGCATGGCGATGGACCTCGCGATCTTCGCGGTGCACCTCTCGGGCGCCTCGTCGATCCTCGGCGCCATCAACATCATCACGACCTTCCTCAACATGCGCGCGCCGGGCATGACGCTGTTCAAGGCGCCGCTGTTCGCGTGGTCGATCTTCGTGACGGCGTTCCTCATCCTGCTGGCGCTGCCGGTGCTGGCCGGCGCCATCACCATGCTGCTGACCGACCGCAACTTCGGCACGACCTTCTTCGACCCCGCCGGCGGCGGCGACCCGATCCTCTACCAGCACATCCTGTGGTTCTTCGGCCACCCGGAAGTCTACATCCTGATCGTGCCGGGCTTCGGCATCATCAGCCACATCGTCTCGACCTTCTCGAAGAAGCCGGTGTTCGGCTATCTCGGCATGGTCTGGGCGATGATCGCGATCGGCGTGCTCGGCTTCGTCGTGTGGGCGCACCACATGTACACCGTGGGCATGTCGGCCGACGCGCAGGCCTACTTCATGCTCGCCACCATGGTCATCGCGGTGCCGACCGGCGTGAAGATCTTCTCCTGGATCGCCACGATGTGGGGCGGCTCCATCGAGCTCAAGACGCCGATGCTGTGGGCGCTGGGCTTCATCTTCCTGTTCACCGTCGGCGGCGTGACCGGCATCGTGCTGAGCCAGGCCGGCGTCGACCGCGCCTACCACGACACCTACTACGTCGTGGCGCACTTCCACTACGTGATGAGCCTCGGCGCGGTGTTCACGATCTTCGCCGGCATCTACTACTGGATCGGCAAGATGTCGGGCCGCCAGTACCCGGAGTGGGCCGGCAAGCTGCACTTCTGGATGATGTTCATCGGCGCCAACATCACCTTCTTCCCGCAGCACTTCCTCGGCCGCGCCGGCATGCCGCGCCGCTACATCGACTATCCGGAGGCGTTCGCCTACTGGAACTACGTCAGCTCCATCGGCGCGTTCATCTCGATCGGCTCGTTCGTCTTCTTCATGTGGGTGATGTGGTACACGCTGACCCGCGGCCAGCGCGTCACCGAGAACGCCTACTGGGGCTCGACCGACACGCTGGAGTGGACCCTTCCCAACCCGCCGCCGGAGCACACCTTCGAGACGCTGCCGACGCCGGACCAGTGGAACAAGGCCCACCACTGAGCCCCTTGGGGAAGCCTGGAGCGCCCATGAAGACGATGACCACGCGCCATGGCTGAAGCCGGCGCCGACGACGCGGCCGGGGGTGCTCCCCCGGCCGTTTCTCTTGAGGCGGCCGCCTTCTCGCGGGCCGACCCGCCGCTCTGGTCGGTCACGCTCTGGCCGCACCAGTCCATGACGCGCGGCGGCTTCCGCTTCTTCATGGCGGCGCTGGCGGCGGGGCTCGCGATTCCCCTGCTCGCGGTGCTGGGGGCGCCGGGCGGCTCGGCGGCGGCGCTGTTCCTCTCGCCCTTCGTGGTCGGCGCGCTGGGGCTGGTCTGGGCGATGGTGCGGCTCAACGTGCGCCGGCGGCGGCTGACCGAGGCGGTGCGGCTCTGGCCCGACGCGCTGGCCGTGGAGCGCCGCGAGCCGGACGGGCGCGTCCTGCGCTGGGCGGCCAACCCCTACTGGGTGCGCGTCGAGATCGAGGACACGCCGAGCGTGGAGCGCTACCTCACCGTCAGCGGCGGCCCGAGGCTGATCGAGCTGGGCGCCTTCCTGACGCCGGAGGAGCGGGTGGCGCTGGCCGGCGAGCTACGCGCGGCCCTGCGCCGGGCGCGCGGGGCGGCCGCGCCGGTCACGCC
>CAYGUQ010000536.1:0-3109 GCA_964352995.1 uncultured Rhodobacterales bacterium | reverse complement strand
TGACGACGCAGACGCTCGCCGCGCGCCTGCTCGGCGACGCCCGCGGCGTGGACCTCGACGGCGACGGCGCGGCGACGCTGTCGCTCACGGCGGCGGCGACCATCAGCCCGGCGGCGGTGGCCAGCTACGAGTGGCTGATCGACGGCGTGGTCGTGGCGACGGGCGAGACGGCGGAGATCGACGCGCCGGTCGGCGAGACGGTCGTGACGCTGCGGGTGACCGACGTGGACGGCGCGGTCTCGACCGACGCCCGCACGGTGGAGGTGGTCGCGGCGGACGCCATCCTCCTCGCGACGGACTTCTCGACCGGCTCGGCGGGTTTCACGTTCATCGACGAGGGGACCATCGACGCGCCCAGCGCATGGAGCGTGACCGGGGGCGCGCTGGTTCAGGACAGCGACATCCGTTCTGCCCAGCAGGGGACTGGGTCCGGGGCCTACTCGGTGGACGGAGACGGCCCCTACCTGCTGCGCGACGGAACCTACGCCCTCCATGTCGCCGACGACGCGGCGGACTGGACCGACTATGCGCTCGAGGTCACGGCGACGTCCGCCGACAACGACGGCGTCGGCGTGCTCTTCCGCTATCAGGACGCCGAGAACTACTACAAGCTGGAGATCGACGCGCAGCTCGGGCTGGTGCAGCTCACGCGCCATCTCGACGGGTTCGAGACGCTTCTGGCGCGCGCCTATGGCGGCTACACGCCCGGCGAGGCGTTCGACATCCGCATCGAGGCGGAGGGCTCGCGGCTCGGCGCCTGGATCGACGGGGCGGAGGTCTTCGGCTCTCGGGTCGACGATACGCGCCTGCAGAGCGGCACGGTGGGCCTCTACACCTGGGCCAACGCGGGCGTCGCGTTCGACGACCTGACGGTGACGCGTCTCGGCGCGGCGCCCGGGCCGAACCTCATCGAAGGGACCGACGGCAACGACCGGCTCGTCGGCACCGATCTCGCCGACGAGATCCGGCCGGGCGGCGGCCGGTCGGACGTGGTCAGCGGGCTCGGCGGCGCAGACCGCTTCGTGTTCGAGAACGTCGCGGCGCGGCAGGTGCTCCGCATCGAGGACTACGACGCCTCGGAGGGCGACGTGCTCGACCTGAGCGGGGCGCAGGTCGCCAGCGCGCGGGATGCGGCGGGCCGACTGCTGCTGACGCTGGACACCGACGACGTGATCATCCTCACCGGCCTCTCGTCGGTGGACGAGATCGCCTTCGCCGGCGACGCGCTGTTCGGCTGAAGCGCCGACTGCGCACATGATCGGGCCCGGCGAGCGCTCGACGCTCGCCGGAGAGACCCGTCACGCTGACCAAGGACAGCCTCGCCGCCGGGCCGGAAAGGCGATGGCTGGCGGCGACGACCGCGTCACCTGCACGCGTCGCCGGCATCCGCCGGCGGCCATCGCTCACGCCAACTGCGCATCTCGCTCGGCCCCCGCGCGCGATCGAGGCGAGGCTGCTTGAGCGCGGCGCGGGGGGGCTTGGGCCGGGTCTGGCGTCTCGGCGAGGTGCGGGTGGTCGTCAGCAGCAGACGCCGACGCCGACGGTTGGCGCCTACGCCAGCGCGGCGCGCCAGCGCGCGCGGTAGGTCGCGAGGTCGGCCGCCAGCGGCGCGACGGCGGCGGTCGGCGTCGGCGTCTCGGCTGATCCGCCCCAACGGGCGAGCAGCGCCGCGCCGAGGGCCGAGGACGTGGCCTCGCCCGCAGACTCGATGCGCTGGCCGGGCCGCAGCGCGGCGAGCGCCGCCAGAAACACCGCATCGGCCGCGAAGGGCCCGTCCACGACGACCGGCCCCGTCACGCCGAGCCTTTCCAGCGCGTCGTCGGTGACGAGCGCGACGTACAGGCTCGCGAGGGTCGCTCGCGCGCCCGGCTCGTCGGGCAGGGCGCCTGCGACGGCGCCACGCCGACCCAGCCACGCGCCTCCCGTCTCCGCGAAGGCGGGCAGCGCCATGACGCCAAGGTCCATCAGCCGCGCCGCCATGGCCGGGCAGGGCGGCGCGACATCGTCGCCGACGATGGCCGCGCGCTCGCGCCCCCCCATGAACCGCGCGCAGGGCACGGGGCGCCCGAGCACGTCGACGTTCGCGAGCATGTCCGTCGCGGGATCGAGCCGCGCCACGTCGCCCCCGACATGGAACGCGATGACCCATGTTCCGGTCGAGACCATCGCAAAGGGCGCCTTGCGCCGCGTCAGATGCGGCAGCAGCGAGGCGTTGCTGTCGTGGACGCCCGCCAGCACGCGCGTATCGGGCCGCAGGCCCGTCAGCGCCACGACGCGGGCCGTCACCGGCCCCAGCGCCTCGAACGCCGCGCGGCGCGGGGTGAAGAGCCGCGCCCACCCCTGCTTCCTCACCAGCGAGGAGGGCTCGCCCCGCGCCGGCGCCCACAGGTCGGTGTGCGCGCCGAGCGAGGCGACCTCGCTCGCCATGATCCCCGACAGCCGCCACGCCCAGTATTGCGGTTGCGTCAGGAACGCGCGCGCCGCCGCAACGCGATCCCCGAAGCGCGCCTGCTGCCAGAAAAGCTGCCGGCCGAGGTTCAACCCCAGCGGCAGCGGCGGCGAGAACGTCTCCTCGAAGGGCGGCCGCACGGCGGCGTAGGCGGCGGCGACCTCCTCCGGCCCGTCGTGCTCATAGTCCAGCAGCGGCAAGACCGGACCGTCCTCGCCCACCAGCACGCCGGAGGCGCCGTGCGCCGCCGGAACCACGGTGGAGATCAAAGCCATGCGCGCAAACCGCGCGAGAGCGCCAAGCGCGAAACGCTCCAGAGCGTCGAGGTCGGCATGGGGATAGGGCTCGCCCACCAGCGTCTCGTTGGGCGCGGACGCCGTCTCGAGCACCGCGCCGGACGCATCGACCAAGGCGACCCGGGCGTTGGTCTTGCCGATGTCGATGACCGCCGTCGCGCTCATCGCATCAGGCGACGGATCACGATGGGCGCGGCGATGGCGGCGATCAGCAGCAGGCCCTCGCGGCGAAGGCTGGCCAGCAGGCTCATGGGCCCAGCCGCCGTGCCGCCAGCAGGCAGCCCAGGCAGGCAACCGCAAGCCACAGGCCGAGCATCGGCAGCGCCGGTAGTGTGCTGTCGGTGCTGAGTCTGGACAGCATTCT
>CAYGUQ010000535.1:0-3113 GCA_964352995.1 uncultured Rhodobacterales bacterium | reverse complement strand
GTCGCAGCGATGCGCATGGCCGGGGGCGACCCGCGCGACCCGCTCGCCTCGCCGGTCTTCGCCCGCTTCGACGCGCCGCCGCCGCCGCTGCTGCTCACGGCGAGCCGCGCCGAGCTGCTGGCGGGCGACGCCGCGGCGATGGCGGAGGTCTGGCGCATGGCGGGCGGGCCGGTCACGATGCGCTGGTCGGCCGACGCCCCGCACGCCTGGCCCGTCTTCGTCGGCGCCGCGCCGGAGGCCGACGCCGCCGTCGCGGAAGCCGGCGCCTTCATCGCGCGCCACATCTCAGGAGAAGTACGACCATGACCGAAGACGCCGCGCTCAAGACCGCGCTGGAGACCGTCTCGACCGCGACGCTGACGACCGTGCTGCTCAAGCGCGGCCTGCGCAACCTGTGGATCCGCGGCGCGGCGCCGATCTCGCCGGGGCCGCGCGTCGTCGGCCGCGCCTTCACCCTGCGCTTCGTGCCGGCGCGCGAGGACCTGGCGACGCCGGCCGCCTGGGCCTCGCCGAACTCCACCCGCGCCGCCATCGAGGCGATGCCGGCGGGCGCGGTGGCGGTGATCGACGCGATGGGCGTCTCCACGGCGGGGGTGTTCGGCGACATCCTGTGCCAGCGCATGGCCGCGCGCGGCGTCGCGGCGCTGGTGACGGACGGCGTCGTGCGCGACATCGCCGGCGTGCGCGACACCGGCCTGCCGGTCTGGTGCGCCGGCGCCGCGGCGCCCGCCTCGGTCGCCGCCCTGCACTTCACCGGCTGGGGCGACGTGATCGGCTGCGGCGGCGTGTGCGTCGAGCCCGGCGACTGGATCGCGGCGGACGGCGACGGCGCCGTCGTCGTTCCCGCCGCCATGGCCGCCGAGGTCGCCGCGGCAGCGACGGAGCAGGAGGCGTTCGAGGACTGGGCGCTGGCCGAGGTCAAGGCCGGCGCCGCCCTGCCCGGCCTCTACCCGCCCAACGCCGAGACGCAGGCCCGCTACGCCGCCCGCAAGGGCTGAGCCGCGGCGCGCCGCCCGCCCTCACTCGGCGGGCGGCGGCGCGTCCTCGGGCAGAACCGGAAGGTCCGGCGGCGCCGCGCCCTCGGCGAGCTCCACGTCGAGCAGGCCGGCCGCCCGCCAGCGCTCGAAGAGCTCCTGGCTGACCTCGAAGTGCATGCTGTCCTCCCGCGAGAAGGAGGCGCCCCAGATCCAGCCTTCCTCAAGAAAGAAGTCGCTCATCAGGATGAGGCCGAGCTGCGTCTGCCCGTCGCCCATCGCGTCGAGCGTGCCGCCGATGGAGATGTCGATGGCCAGCCCGAAGGCGTGGCGCGAGATCGCCTCCTGCGAGCCGCGCACCAGCCGGGCGCAGAGCCCGCCATAGGACTTGAGCTGGGCGTAGAGGTCAGGGTCGTCGTCCTCCACGCGGGCGAGGATCGCCTCGAGACTGTCGAGCGCCGGCGCGATGAGCTGCGCGCGGAACGGGCCGACGTCGCGCGTCTCGAGGAGTCCGAGCAGGCGCGGGCTGGTGGGGCGCGTGCATTCCTGCCCCAGCGCGTCGGAGGGCTCGCCGAAGACCTCGCGCAGGGTGGCGCTGCTGAGCAGGGTCAGCCCGGTGTTGTAGGAGCGCCGCGCCGACAGCCGCATCAGGTCGGCGTAGCCGCCGAAGCCCTGCGCGGCCGGGGCGGGCGTCGAGGGAATGTCGGGCAGAGGCGCGAGAGCGGCCTGCTTCTGCGCCTCCTCCAGCGCGTCCATCCGGTCGCGCATCAGGTCCAGCCGGTCGGCGAGATTGGCGATCTGCGCCTCCAGCACCGCGGAGCGCTGGGCGGTAAGCGAGGCCGCCTCCTGCGGCGCGGTCAGCCGCCAGATCACCGGCGCGGCGAGGATCGCGAAGGCGATGGCGAGCGGCCCGACGAGCCGCAAGGCGCCGCCGCGCCGCTCGGTCACCGCGCCGCCCTCGCATGCCCGAAGGCTTGCGGCGGCCGCGTCATCCCAGCGCGCCTTCCGCAAACACCGCGCCGTCGCCGTCGATGAGGCGGATCAGGCCGTCGTCGACCTCGATGGCGGTGCAGACTTCGGGGAACGCCTGGGGGCCGATCGACACGGTGCGGCAGAGCTGGCCGTCCGGCGTCCAGCGCCATGTCCCGGTCGGCGTGACGCCGTTCGCGTCGCCTCCGATGGTTCCGTCCCGGTTTGCGATGAGCTGCACGCCGTTGTCGAACGTCATCGGCACGTCGGCGACCTTGTCGAGGAACTCGGTCTGGGAGGCGATGCGCTGGAAGCCCTCCGGCGCCGGCGCGCCGGCGCAGCCGGCCAGAAGCAGGGCGGTGCAGGCGATGGGGAGGAGTTTCATGGCGCGCTTCCGGTATTGCTGGACCTGAACGCAGCGTAGCCAATACGCTGCTGGAAGAACACGCATATTCGCCGGCTCGCCGCGCGCGCGACCGGCGGTCGCGGCGCGCCTGCCCCTGCGCGCCTTCGCGCCGTCAGCCGAAGTTCACCGCGTAGCCCCAGCTGTCGATGCGCTCCGGCAGGCTGTTGAGCGCCAGCGTCACCCGCTCGGGCCCCTCGTGCGGGGGCGCCTCGTGCAGCAGGTAGCTGGGAAAGAAGATCGCGTCGCCGGGGCGCATCGGCGGCGCGGCCCAGCGCCGGGCGTTGTAGGCCGAGACCTGGGTGGCCTTGTTCTCGTTGACGAAGGCGAAGTCGCCGCCGCCGAGCGCCTTGTGGAACACGGTGCGCGAGCCCGCCGATGTGTCGGTCAGATAGACCACGACGGAGACGAAACTGTTGGCGTGGTTGTGCATCTCCTGCCGGCCGCCGGCCTGCATCACGTTGATCCACATCTCCTTCACACGCCACCGCAGCCGCTCGCCGAGCAGGATGGCGCCGAACTCGGTCAGGTGCGGGTCGAGCAGCTTGGCGAGGCGGCCGAAGCGCTGGTCGTCGCCCGGCCGCACCATCGCGCTGTGCGCGAGGCGCGGGTCATGGGCGTTGCGCTCCTTCGCGTCGGCGCGCGCCTGGGCGAGGATGGAGGCGCAGAGGTCCGCCGGACACAGGGCGGGAACGGTCATCACCGGCGTCGGGAACAGCCCGATGACGCTGGGCTTCTGCGCGGGTTTCGCGGGCGGGGGCATGGGC
>CAYGUQ010000534.1:0-3116 GCA_964352995.1 uncultured Rhodobacterales bacterium | reverse complement strand
GTCCATCGCGCTCAGCATTCCCACCGCGCCCGCCCGCACCGCGCTGACGGTCGCGAAGGACGCGCTCGTGCAATCCTCCCGCGGCTGGACGGTGTTCGTCGCCGTCGACGGCAAGGCCGAGGCCCGCGACGTGCGCATCGGCGCGCCGGTCGGGCAGCGCATGGAGGTGCTGGAGGGGCTGTCCGAAGGGGAGTGGGTCGTCGTACGCGGCAACGAGCGCCTGCGCCCCGGCCAGGCCATCGATCCCACGACGGCCGACGGCGACCGGGTCGCCGCGCGCGCCGCCGCGAAGGGCTGAGGCGTGGACATCATCCGCGCCGCCATCGACCGCCCCATCGCCGTCATCGCGGCGGTGCTGATGGCGGTGATGTTCGGCGCGGTGGCCATCGAGCGCATCCCGATCCAGCTCGCGCCCGACGTCCGCAAGCCGATCATCGAGGTCAAGACCGCCTGGCCCGGCGCGGCGCCGGTGGAGATCGAGCGCGAGATCACCAACCCGCAGGAGGACGAGCTCAAGGGTCTCGAAGGCCTTCAGAGCATGGTCTCGCGGTCCCTGACCGGCGAGGCGGAGATCACGCTGGAATTCGCCATCGGCACGAACATGGACCGCGCGCTGCTGCTGGTCGCCAACCGGCTCGACCGCGTGGCGAGCTATCCGGCGGAGGCGCGCCAGCCGACGCTCGACACCTCCGGCTCCGAGGACAGCGCGATTGCGTGGTTCACGCTGCGCCGCCTGCCCGGCAACTTTCGCCCCATCGCGGAGTACGGCGGCTTCGTGGAGGACGTCGTCAAGGAGCGGATCGAGCGCGTCGAGGGCGTCAGCCGCGTCAACGTCTTCGGCGGCGTGGACCGGGAGCTTCAGATCGTCATCGATCCGGAGCGGCTGGCGCGCTTCCGCCTGACCATCCCCGAAGTCGTCAACCGCCTGCGCGACGAGAGCATCTCGCTCTCGGCGGGCGATCTCGAGGAGGGCAAGCGCCGCTACGTCGTGCGCGCCGAGGGCCAGCTCAACGACGTCGCCTCCGTCGGCGCGGTGGTGCTGCGCTCGGCGGCGACGTCGGACGGCGCGGGCTTCGGGCGCGTCCGGGTCTCCGACGTCGCCGACGTGCGCATCGGCTACAAGGAGCCGCGGGCGCGCATCCGCTACAAGGGCGAGCCCGCCATCGCGATCAACGCGGTGCGCGAGACCGGCGCCAACGTCATCAAGACGATGGAGGGCATCCGCGCCGCCGTCGCCGAGCTGGAGGCGCGCGAGCTCGGCCGCGCGGGGCTGCACATCCTGCAGGCCTATGACGAGACCACCTACATCAATTCGGCCATCGACCTCGTGATCCAGAACATCTGGATGGGCGGCCTGCTCGCGGCGGGCGTGCTGATGCTGTTCCTGCGCAGCGCGAGCGCGACGCTGGTGGTGTCGCTGGCGATTCCGGTGTCGATCGTGGCGTCCTTCGTCGCGATGGCGGCGCTGGGGCGCACGCTCAACGTCATCTCGTTGGCCGGCATCGCCTTCGCCGTCGGCATGGTGGTCGACGCGGCCATCGTGGTGCTGGAGAACATCTACCGCCTGCGGCAGGAGGGCCGTTCGCGCGCCGACGCGGCCTATGAGGGCGCGCGGCAGGTGTGGGGCGCCATCCTCGTCTCCGCGCTCACCACCGTGCTGGTCTTCGTGCCGATCCTCATCATGGAGCTTGAGGCCGGGCAGCTCTTCCGCGACATCGCGGTGGCGATCTCGGTGGCGGTGATGCTGTCGCTGCTGGTCGCCGTCACCGTGATCCCGGCGCTTTCGAGCCGGCTGCTGGGGCGCGGCGCGGCGACGCTCAGCGTCACGCCGCTGCCGGGCGTCGACCATTTCGGGCGCGGCTTCGGCTGGCTGGTGCGCAGCTACGCCGCCTTCACGGTGCGCAACCGCTTCGCGGGGCTCCTGGCGGTGGTCGTGATCGCGGGCTCCGCCATGAGCGCCGCCTGGGCCTATCTGCCGAAGCTGGAGTACCTGCCGGAGGGCAACCGCAACCTCGTCTTCGGCGTGCTGATCCCGCCGCCCGGCTACAACCTGCCGACCACGACGACCATCGCCGAGCGCATCGAGCGCGTCGCCGAACCGCTCTGGGGCGGCGACGCGACCGGGCCGAACGGCGAGCCGGGCATCGAGATCTACTCCTTCGTCGCCACGCCCGGCACCAGCTTTGTCGGCGCCTCGGCGCAGGACGGCGCGCGGGCGGCGGAACTGATCCCGCTGCTCTCGCGCCCGATCTTCGCCGAGCCGGGCACCTTCGGCTTCATGACGCAGCCCTCGCTTTTCGGCCGCGGCATCGGCGGCGGCCGGGCCATCGAGCTGAACGTCTCGGGACCGGACCTCGACGACATCCTCGACGTCGCGCAGCGCGCGGCCGGGCTCGTGGGCCGGCTGCTGCCGCGCGGCGAGGGCCACCAGTTCCGCCCGCAGCCGGGTCTCGAACTCGGCGCGCCGGAGATCCGGCTGGAGCCCGACCGGCTGCGCCTCGCCGACGCCGGCGTGCCGGCCAGCGTGCTGGCCGCGACGGTGGACGTCTACAACGACGGGCTGCGCGTGGAGGAGGTCACCGTCGACGGCGAGCGCATCGACCTCACGCTGCAGGGCAAGGCGGTCAGCGCCGGCGGCCTGCGCACGCAGGACATCGGCTCGCTGCCGGTGGTGACGCCGGGCGGACGCATCGTGCCCGTCACCTCGCTGGCCACGGTGCGGATGACGGCGGGGCCGACTGAGATCCGCCACCGCGAGCGCCTGCGCACCGTCACGCTGGAGATCCGCCCCTCGCCGGCGCTGCCGCTGGAGAGCGCGCTGGAGATCGTCCAGCGCGACGTCGTGGCGGCGCTGCAGGAGCAGGGCGTGCCGGAGGGCGTGCGCTTCTCCCTCTCGGGCACCGCCGACCAGCTGACGCAAACCTGGAGCGCGATCCAGATCAACCTCGTGCTTGCGCTGGTGATCGTGTTCCTGGTGATGGCGGTGCTGTTCGAGAGCTTCGTGCTGCCGCTCGTCATTCTCGTGTCGGTGCCGGTGGCGGCGGCGGGCGGCATCGCCGGCCTGGCGCTGCTCAACACGTTTCAGCCCCAGCCCCTCGACATGCTGACCTTCTTGG
>CAYGUQ010000533.1:0-3132 GCA_964352995.1 uncultured Rhodobacterales bacterium | reverse complement strand
GTTCAACAGGCTTGGCACGGGCGCGGTAAACGCGCTGGTCTTTGCCCTGCTGACCCACATTGCAGACTTGCGCGGCAATCGCGCCATAATCTTCGCGATGGAAGAACCTGAGATCGCATTGCCGCCCCATGCGCAGCGGCGGATCGTCAAGTATCTGCTGAAGAATATGGGACAAGCCATCATCACATCGCATTCGCCCTACGTGATCGAAGAGTTCGATATGGCAAATCTGCGGGCCATTTCACGCACGGTGGGGAAGCTGTCATCGGACAGCATCCCGAAAGGTGTCATCAAAAACAGCGCGCTGCGCACCAGCCGCAGGCAATTGGCGGAAGCAGTGTTGGCGCGCGGGGTGATCGTCGCGGAAGGCGATACCGAAGCCAAGATGCTGGCGGCGGCGAGCTACATGTATGAAGCTCTTGATAAATCAGAAGCTTACACGCCACTGGATTTGATCGGGGTGAGCGTCTTCGACGCAACGACACAGTCCGACGTGCCCAAATGGGGGCCGTTCTTCAGTGCGTTGAAGAAAGCGACCTTTGCGTTTCACGATCAACCGAAGACTTCATGGACGGCAGATCAGACGACGAAGCTTGGTGCCTACCATCACAGTTTCGAAAGCGCGTATAAGGGCACTGAAGATTTGCTAGCCGCCGAAGTGCCGCCGATGGTCCATCGGCGTTTTCTGGAACAAGCCAAGGACCATCCCGACTATCCGACCGATAAGGGGTATCTGCACGGCGGCGAAAACGATGCCGACGTGATTGCGCTGTCTAAACAGGTCCTCAAAGCCAAGAAGGGCTCTGGCTTCGCGGCGATGCTGATCGAACAATGCAAGACGCTGGACGAGATGCCAGGCACGGTGAAGAGCTTTCTGGAAAAGATTGCCGCCGACATGGCTTTGCCGAAACTGGACGATAAAGACGAGACAGGCGGCGGTGAAGACGGACCGGATAATGCCGATCCCATCGATATCGACGTCGGGGATCTTCTCTAAGCCATGGCCTTTACAATCTGCGAGAAACGCCAAACAGTCATAGACGAAGAAGGTCACGCGCTGGTCATCGGCGGGCCGGGATCAGGCAAGACGACTCTTGCGCTGCTCAAGAGCAAGCGCATTTTGGATACCCTTGCGGCGGGCCAAAGCATTTTATTCTTGAGTTTTTCCCGCGCCGCCGTACAGCAAATCCTGAAGCGTTGCCGTGAAATCCTCACCAGAGAGGAAATGAAGCGCATCGATGTGCGCACATATCATTCCTTTTGCTGGGATATCCTGCGTTGCCATGGGCGCTTGCTGGGTGGGCGGCCTCTGAAGATGATGGCACTATCCGAGGAAGGCAGACGGCGCACGCAGTTCGATGGCGACTGGGCTTCGGAAAGCAAGCGGCTGAAGGACGAAGAGGGGATAGTCTGCTTCGACCTCTTCGCCGCTGCGACGGCGGAGCTCTTGGAAAGGAGTACGCATCTACGCTCGTGGATGGGACGACTGTTTCCGCTGGTGATCCTTGATGAGTTTCAGGATTCCGATGACGAGCAATGGCGCTTTGTCCACCAACTCAGCGCGGTCACTCAAACCTTGTTTCTCGCCGATACGGAACAACGGATTTTCGAAGGTGCTTTCCGACCCGGTGTGCGGGCCGATAGGCTGGATATTCTGAAGAGCGCCATCGATTTGCGCGAGGTGGATCTTCGAGACGACAATTACCGCAGTGCCGATAGCAATATTCTGGCCTATGCGGATTGTTTGCTCAGCGGGAAAGGCCCGTTGCCCAAGAGCGAAGACGTGAAGGGGCTAGCCTACCAATACAAAAACCAATTCCCTGCAACGGTTCACTTTGCCGTGGCGGTGACACTTGGCACCCTGCGCAAACGCGGGATCGATGATCCGACCGTCGCAGTCCTCGCGCGGAGCAACGATCTGGTCGCGGAAATCTCCGATATTCTAGAAGCCCCGCACGTTTATAACAGAAGGAACCTTTACCCCATCCCGCACGACATTGTCTGGGATCAGGAACTGTCGGCATCGGCGGGTGTTGCCATGGCAGCAGCGCTGGAATTCGTATCTGTGAACACGGCAGCTGCGCACGAGGCGATGCACGCCAAGATCGAAGAGTATTTCTTGATCAAGAAGGATTTCTGCCAACGCTATGGCGGGCGTGGCGCGCACACGGCATATACTAAGGCAATGCGCTTTGGGAACGCAAGGGCAAAGGTTGCAGAGGGCAAGGCGCTTGCGAAAGGTTCCCCTAAGACCTTTGAGGGCGCGCTGTCAGCAATCCCCGCCTTGACGGGCGAGCCAGTCAGAGACTGGAGGGCTATTAGAACGGCATTCCAAGCTCATGATGATCTGAAGCCAATCTATAACGATGCGCGTATGGTGCGACTCTTCCGCGCCTCCGATACACTGGCGACTGCTTTGGCCGGACGCTGGATGGAGCGCGCAACCTATGGAGGGGCGGCGCGCATGATCCGTATCGTCCTCGATCAGGAAAAGCTGATCGGGTTTGAACGTGATCCGAAGGGTGTTTCACTCATGACAATTCATAAATCCAAAGGAAAAGAGTTTGACGGTGTCGTAATGGTGGAAGGCGTGTATTCAAGCCCGTTCTTCCTCGGGCACGAAGCGCCCGACTTTGCCCCGTCACGGCGGCTGCTGCGCGTCGGTATCACGCGGGCACGTAGCTTAGTGCTAGTGGTCCGGCCTCGCACGGCCAAGCCGCTGGTCGATGAAGGATAGACACGAAGGCGACGCAGCTGGCGGCGCATGGCTGTTCTCTTAGTTCGGCTATGTGTCCCATGAGTGGCGACTTTCGGGAGCTGATTGCCGGATTTGGCTTCAATCTTTCTGCACCACGATGGTGCCGGAACTGGGTATCGCCAGCATGTGGATGCACGCTACCGGGGGCTCGCGAGCGGAGGACGCACGAGATCAGGCGGTGGCCTTCGAGGGCAACATGCCTACGAGCATGAGGATCAACAGCGCGGCCGCCAGCGCCAGGACGAACATTGCGAACTCGCGCATCGACCTACTCCCAATTCCGTCGAGAATAAGAACCCGCCGGAACCTCCGGTTCGCCCGGCGCGCGGCGCGGCGACGGCGCAACTCATCAGCCGGATCGCCAATGGCGGCGG
>CAYGUQ010000532.1:0-3135 GCA_964352995.1 uncultured Rhodobacterales bacterium | reverse complement strand
ACAGCGAGAGCATCCTCGCGCTCCGCGGAGCGCTGGCCCATGTCGAGGAGGCCCGCTTCTACCCAGCCCTCCGGGCCCTCCGCACCCTCCTCCCGACCGAAGAGCGACTGCTAAACCCGCAAGCCGAGGCGCTCAGAGGTTCCGACGCAACTCAAGCATCGCAGGCGGCCCAATGACCTTTCAGCCCGTCATCCCCTCCGGCGGCGTCGCAGGCTGGCGCTTTCTCCAGCGGACCGAGTCGGCCCAGCGCACGGCCTTCGCCGAAAGCGCCCAGATCAAGCGCGAGATCGAGTATTTCGAGCAGAAGATCGGGGCCGCCGACACCGCCGAGAAGCTCGTGAAGGACCCGACGCTGCTCAAGGTCGCGCTGGGCGCTTTCGGCCTCGGCGACGAGGCCTACAAGAAGGCGCTGCTGCGCAAGGTTCTCGATGAAGGCACCGAGGCGCCCGAGGCGACGGCGATGCGGTTCTCCGACACGCGGTTCAGGGAGCTCTCCGGCGCGTTCGGCTATGGCGACGCTAAGGGCGCCCAGGTCGCCGACGCGGCCTTCGTCAAGGACATCGTGGCGCGCTACAAGGTGCGCAGCTTCGAGGAGGCAGTCGGGGCCGTCGACAACACAATGCGCCTGGCGCTCAACTTCGAGCGCAGCGTTGCGAACGTCGCGGGCTCTTCGAGCCGGGAAGAGACCAAGTGGGCGCGCATTCTTGGCGATCTGCCGCTGCGCGGCGTCCTTGAGGGCGCGCTCGGCATGCCGTCGCAGTTCGCCCAGCTCGACCTCGACGTCCAGATCGAGACGCTTCAGAACAAGTTCTCCCGCGTTTTCGGCGGCGACCTGTCCAAGCTGACCGAGGCCGACACGCGCGATGCGGTGGTCCGGCGCTATCTCGCCATCGAGCAGACGAAGCAGGGGCCGTCCGCCTTCACGCCGGGCGCTGCGGCCCTCACCCTGCTGCAGGGCGGCGGCTTCGGCCCCGGAGCCTCGGCGGGGCTGTTCAACTCAAGGCTCTGAGGCGAGGCGCTCGGGCGCAGCGTCGCCGGGAGCGACCGTCGCGGGAAAGAGTCCTTAACCAAATCCCCCTAGACCGGAGGCGCCTCGGTCGTCGTCGCGCAGCGTGATGGCGCCCGCGGGCGGCGAATGCGCGCAGCAACGTCAAGTATTGAGCATGGCTGCGCCGCTGAGCGACATCGAATATCGCCGTTTGGTGGCGGCGCAGGACTACGGCGATTTGCGCGTGAAGCGCATGAGATCGATCCAGAACGGAAAGAGGTTGGCCGGACATGACAGAAATCGACGCCATGGCGGAAGTCGCGCCGGCCGATTCGGCGGATAGCCGGGCGGAGACGGCGGCGCCGGGCCGCCTGCAGACCGCGCTCAGCATCTGCATCCCGACCTACAACCGCGCCGCCATGCTCGACACGCTGCTGAAGAGCATCGCCAAGGAGACAGCAGGCCTGGGCGACCAGATCGAGGTGATCGTCTCCGACAACGCCTCCGAGGACGACACCACGAAGGTCTGCGCCGCCGCCGGGCTCGGCGCGCGGCTGCGCTATTTCCGCCAGAGCGAGAACATCGGCGCGCTGCGCAGCTACCAGTTCACGATCCAGCAGGCGCGCTGCAAGTACTGCATGTATCTTGCGGACGACGACATCGTCTTCTGGCCGGCCGTGCTGAAGTCGATCCGCCTGCTCGAGGCCAACCCCGACGCCATCGCCCTGTTCGCGCCCTGGTACATCGTCGACCTCGTCGACGAGAAGATCCAGGCGCAGTTCTACCATCATTCCGGCACGCACACCTTCTCCCGCCGGGACCGGGCGCGGATGGCGCGATTCATCCTGCAGCACCAGGTCTTTTCGGAAATCGCGATCCACCGCACGCGCGTCTACCAGAAGCTCGTGCCGGTCGTGGACCCGCTTGCGTTCTGGGGCTTCACCACGCCGGCGGAGCTGCTGAACTTCGGCGACGTGATCTACTCCGAGGAGCCGTTCTACGGCTCGGTCTCCCGCCATCCCGCCGCGGCGGACCGGACGCAGATCGGCCACGAGGAGGTCATGGTGGCGTGGGACCGCTATCGCGGCGGCGTCGAGCACCTCATCGGCCTCGCCGGGCCGATGTCGCCGGCCGAGCGCGCCGAGCACCAGGTTCTCGCCGACAGGCTGGTGCAGGACCGCATGCTCGTGGCGCTGCGCCTGAGGCTCGGGCGCAATCGGGATGCGGTCGAGAGCTACTTCCTCGCCTCGCGGCTGCGGGGGCTCGGCCGGGAGGACGACCTCCCGATGACGATGGACTGCCTGTCGCTGCGGGCGGGGATCGGCTTTCTCGACGGCCGCATCGCGGAGCTGACCGGCGCAGGGCGCATCGTCCTCGTCGGGGCTTTCAGCGACGAGGAAGCCGCCTGGATGGCCGATTTCGCGCGCATCCCCGTCGTGAAGCGCGCCGCGGGCGAGACGCTCGGCGCAGCGGACATCGCGCTCGTCGCCGGCATGGGCGCGCCGGAGGTGCCCGAGGCCGAGGTGGCCGGCGCGGGCTTCGCGACTACGCTCTGCGATCTGATGGCGAAGTTTCCGTGACGCGCCCGATCCGCGGCTGAGCCGAGAGAACCCATCGTGAGCAAGCTGAACGTCCCGCAGACGCTGATCAAGGCGCAGGCCCTGGCGAGCAAGGGCGAGGCGGACGCCGCGCGGGCGCTCTTCCAGAGCGTCCTCGACGCGTTCCCGGCCAATGAGCGCGCGCGCAAGGGGTTGCGCCGCCTCACCGAAGGCAGGGCGCGCCCGGGCGAGGCGGACCCGCCGCGCGACGTTCTCGAAAGCCTCGACCAGCTTCACCGGAGCGGTCTCTACGACGCGCTGGAGAGCCGCCTCGAACCGCTGCTGCGGCGGCACCCGCGTTCGGCGACGCTGTGGAACCTCGAAGGCGTCGCCAAGGCCTCGCGCGAGCGCTGGCGCGCGGCGGAGACGGCGTTCCGCAAGGTCGTCGAGCTCGCGCCCGACTATGCCGGCGGCCACAACAATCTCGGCAACGCGCTGCACGCGCTCTCGCTGCACGACGCCGCGGCCGGGAGTTACGCGCAGGCGATCCGGCTCGACCCGCGGGACGCCTCGTTCCACGTCAACCTCGCCCGCGCCCATGGCGGCGCG
>CAYGUQ010000531.1:0-3146 GCA_964352995.1 uncultured Rhodobacterales bacterium | reverse complement strand
TCGACCGGGCCGCGCGTGTCGGCGCCGGGCTCGATGTCGCCCTGCATGGCGGCGACGGCGGCGTCGAGCGCGGCGGCGTCGAGCGCGCTCCCGACCAGCGCGTCGGCGGCGGCCTGCGAGAAGATCGGCCGGTCGGCGAGGTTGGTCATGGCGACCGACGCCGCGGCGCACCGCCCACCCTCCTTGCGCAGCAGCACGGCGGCGGCGGCGGTGGCGTAGTCGCCGATCTTGCGCTTCTGCTTCTCGTAGGCGTAGCCGGCGCCGGCATGGCCGGAGAAGGCGATCTCGCTGAGGATCTCGTCCTCTGCGCGCGCGGTGTCGTAGGCGCCGAAGTAGAACTCCCGCGCCTTGACCTCACGGGAGCCCTCGGGCCCGACCAGCGTGAACGTCGCGTCGAGACACTGCATCAGCCCCGGCATGTCGTTGCCCGGGTCGCCGTTGGCGACGTTGCCGCCGATGGTGCCCATGTAGCGCACCTGCGGGTCGGCGATCTGGAGCGCGGCCTCGCGCACCAGCGGCGCCGCCTCGGCCAGCGCGGCGTCCTCGATCAGCATGTGCTGCGTGGTCATGGCGCCGATGCGCACCTCGCCCCCGGACACGGTGATCCCGGCGAGCCCCTCGACGCCCTGAAGGTCGATCAGATGCGCCGGCGCCGCCATCCGCAGCTTCATCATCGGGATGAGGCTGTGGCCGCCGGCGAGAACCCGCGCGTCCTCTCCGAGCGAAGCCGCGAGGCGCGCGGCCTCCTGCACCGTCGCGGGACGGTGGTAGTCGAACGATCCGGGGATCATGCCCCCTCCCTGATGTTGTCGCTGCGCGTTTTGATCGCGCCTGCCACAGACGTAGCGCGACAGGGCGCCGCAGGGAAGCGCGAATTGCCCGACCGCCCGGAGCGGCGCCGCTCGCCGGCGGCTCAGGCCTTTCGGGGCGGCTTGCCGAAGCGCATCCCCGGCGCCGACAGACGGTCCGCCCCGCCGATCCAGGCGTAGGCGAGCAGGCAGGGCGCCTTGTCGCCGACCGTGATGCGGTGGTGCTGGCCGGGGCGGTTGAGGATCAGCGACCCCGGCGCATAGACCGCGGCGTCGTTCTCCGACCATGCGCCCGCGAGCGAGACGTAGCTTTCCTCGATCCCCTCATGGGCGTGCTGCGGATAGACCGCGCCGGGGCTGAACAGCACCAGGCCGAGGATGACCTCGTTCGAGGCGACCGGGCCGCGCGGCCCCGCGATCTCGGCGAAGGCGTAGCGGTTTGCGAGCGCGCCGGGCATCCGGTCGTAGCCGTACTCCCACGCCAGCTCGGGCGCGACGCGGCTCAGCGTGCGGCCCATCGAGGCGAGCGGCCCGTTGGCGGCGAGGTCGAGCGCGCGCGGCAGGTGCGCCGTGACGGGGCGGCTTTCGGGCTGGCGCGGGATGAACTGCGGGTTGGACTGCATCAGCCGCCCCAGCGCGTCGCGCACCCGCTTCTGGTGGCTGCGGATGATCGCGCTGCCGCCGGCGGAGCTGCGCCGGTAGACCTCGTCGAGGTCGCTCAGCAGCCAGCGCCAGTCGGCCCATTGCGACAGCCGTTGCGGGGCTGGTTCGGGCTCCGGTTCCTGCGCCGGCTCCCGCGGCGTCTCTGAAGCCGCCTGAGGCGCGCTCGCGGGCGCGCTGTCGGGCGCCGCCTCCGCCGCGCCGGTCATGCGCCCATGCCGATGCGCATGGCCAGACGGCGCGCGAGCGGCAGGCGGGCGACCGCAGCGAGCCCCAGCCGGCGCAGGTCGCGCAGCGGCTGCGCCTCGGCGCGCGCCGCGCGGTTGAGCGCGTCGACCCCGGCCACCCGCGCCAGCGTCTCGGGCTGGCGCCGGCGGGCGTAGGCCGAGAGCAGCGCGGGGCCGCCGATGTCCTCGCCGCGCTCGCGCGCCGAGGTGAGCCGGGCGGCGAGGTCTTCGAGGTCTGCGAGCGACATGTTGAGCCCTTGCGCCCCGATGGGCGGAATGACGTGGACCGCCTCGGCGATCAGCGCCGTGCGGCGCGCGGTCATCGCCGCGGAGACCTGCCCTATGATCGGCCAGGCGGCCATCCGCCCGACGCGCTCCAGCCTGCCGAGCACGTCGAGCCCGCGGTCGTTCAGCGCCTCGTGAAACGCGGCGTCGTCCATCGCCGCCAGCCGGTCCGCCTCTGCCGCCGGGGTCATCCACACGACCGAGGACATGTGTCGCCCGTCATGGTCCTGCATCGGCACCAGCGTGAACGGCCCGCCGGCGCGGTGGATCTCCGTCGACACGCCGCCATGCGGGCGGGGGTGGCTCACGGCGAAGACCAGCGCCTTCTGGCCGTAGTCCCAGCGCCGCGCCGAGACGCCGGCGAAGCGCCGCACCGCGCTGTCGCGCCCGTCCGCCCCGATGACGAGGCGCGCGCGCACCGCCGTTCCGTCGCCGAGCCGGGCCAGCGCGGCGTCCTCCCGCAGGGTCAGCGCCTCCAACGCCGCGGGCGCGCGCACGGGGACGCCGAGCGCCGCCAGCCGATCCTGCAGCGCCGCGCGCGCGGCGGCGTTCTGCACGTTCCAGCCGAACGGGCGGTCGCCGACCTCGCCGCTGTCGAAGTCCGCCGTCTCGCGCGCGACGTTCTCGCGCCCGCCGGCGTCGAGGATGCGCATGGTCCAGAGCGCCTCGGCGCCGGCGCCCATCGCCTCCCAGGCGCCGGCGCGGCGCAGGGTCTCGATGGCCGGCTGCAGGAAGGCGGTCGTGCGCAGGTCCGCCCCCGCGAGCCCCGTGTCGGTCGGCGGCGGCGCGGCGCGGTCGGCCAGCGTCACGGAGAAGCCGTCCGACGCCAGCCGCGCAGCGGCGGCCATGCCGGCGAGGCCGCCGCCGACGACGAGGATGTCGATGCGCTCCATGGGCTGTCCCTCTCAGACGGCGATTCGGCTCAGGAAGGCGGTGAGGTCGTCGGCGACGTGGTGCACGTGATCCTGCCGCGTCTCCGTCGCGTCCGCAGGACGCCAGATGGTCGCCATGCCCAGCGCCGCCGGCACGCGCAGATTGCGCTGGCAGTCCTCCACCATCGCCGCGCGCAGCGGGTCGAAGCCGTCGGCGCCGAAGACGGTCTCGAAAGCCGCGCGCTGGGGCTTCACGACATAGCCTGCGTCCTCCACCCCATAGACGGCCTCGA
>CAYGUQ010000530.1:0-3148 GCA_964352995.1 uncultured Rhodobacterales bacterium | reverse complement strand
CAGCGTGCTGCGCCGCTCAGGACCGCACGCCACGATCTCGCCCGCGCGCCCTCCGAGGCCGTCATGGCGCAGGCGCGCAGCATCGCCGCCGCCGCGCTCGCCGAGGCGACGGAGCGCGTGCACGCTCTGCGCGAATCGCACGAGACGCTGACGCGCCTTCTGCTCGAGCGGGAGACGTTGAGCGGCGAAGAGGCGGCGGCGGCGGTCTCCGAGCGGATGGCGGCGGCCTGACGCCGCCGTCCGGCCACCACATCTTGCGCTGCAGCGTAACGGCCCGCGCAAAGCGTGACGTTTTTGCCTCACCGACTCCATTTCTGGTTGTGGGAATTGTGGATAACTGGTGGAATCCTCGCGTTGATCCCGTGACCGGTCGCGAGGGTTGCTCATGCTCGATCTGTCGAAGCCGCCGCCGGAAGGGCATCCCCTCGCCGATTTCTGGGACTGTCTGCGCTGGCTCAAGGCCAACCGCGGCGCGCGTCGGCCGCCGAAGGATTTTCCGCCGATGCTGTGGGGCTCCACGCCCTATGTCGGAGCCCAGCCCGGCCCTTTTCTGAGCGATCCGCCGGCTGGGACCCTCTTGCGCCTCTGGTCCGCGGTCGAGCCTTCGCAACAGCTCGACATCGCGATCGGGCTGTTGCGGCTGGGGGTTCGCGGCGCGCAACTGCACCGCGATCTGGCGATGAACCAGCATGTCGTTCACGGCCTGGTCGACACCCTGGAATGCGGGCAGAAACCCGGACCGCTGCCGACCGTCCGGCAGATCTTCCGCCTGCATCCTTCTGCGGCGCAGGCCAACTCCCTGATCGACAGCCTCCTGAAGCGGCTCTTCTTCGGCCGCGCCGACAACATCCTCTACAGCATCCGGGGTTTCGAGCTCGCGTTCGCCGAGTATGACGCGGTCGTCGATGTCGAGAACGAGAAACTGAGCGCCGCCGAGGCGTGGTCGGTCTTCATCGCGCTGATCCTCGGCGAGCTTGAGGTGCGCGTCTGCCATCGCGTGACTCAGCTCTATTTCACCAGAAAAGCTTTAAATACGCGATGTGCGTCGTTTATGGACGATCCTGACAAGGGGCTCACTGCTGCGGATCGTATTCGTTTTTATCTGCAGTACGGATTGCTCTCTCGCTCCCGGTATTAGTCTTTGCTACGGCTATAGGGGGCGCCGCACGGGCGCCCCAGGGCGCGAATCGCGCCTGCCCAACAAAAGCCATAATGCGCGAAAATTAAGCAGATTCAATTCGCGCCATGAAAACAATATGTTGGCTGTAAACACTAAGTTCTAATTACCATTTTGTCGCACCAAAATGTTTACACGTGCGAAATCGATCGTTCTGCGTACCCTTTAATGCAGGAGGTCGCCATGTCCCAATACATGCTGCCGAGAACCGTAGACGAGCCTATCCAGATACTATTCTGGCGGCTTGACGAAGCGTTGCTGCCGATACTCGGCCTGATGATCGGCGGCATCATCGGCTACATGCTGCCGCTGTTTTTCGGCGGCGTCCTGTTTTCCTTCGTCTACATGCGGCTGCGGCTCGGCATGCCGGAGATGTACGTGGTGCATCTGGCCTACTGGAACGGGCTCTACCCCGACCGCGGCCACAGCTTCGTCAACGCCTTCGAGCGCGAGGTCGAGGCATGAAGCTCAGCGCCTTCAGCCTCACCTACGAGGCGCAGCACCGCGTGCTGATCGTGCTCTTCGGCGTGCTGGTCGTGATGACCGTGGCGCTGGCGACGATGGGAATCTCGCTGGTGCGCCGCGAACAGATCGTGGTGGTGGCGCCGCCGGTGCTCGATCGCGAGATGACCATCGCGCGGTCCTCGGCCGACATCGACTACAAACGCGCCTGGGCGGTCTTCGTCGCCGAGACGCTCGGCGACATCACGCCGGCCAACCTCGCCTTCATGCGCGAGACCGTGGAGCGGCTGGTCGACGCCAGCATCTACCGCGAGGTCACCGACCGGCTGGAGGCCGAGCTCGACAAGGTGCGCCGCGACCAGCTCTCGATCAGCTTCCTGCCGCACCGCGTGCTGGTCGAGGAGGACCGCGACCGGGTGTTCGTCCACGGGATCAGCACCGTGCGCACGCCCTTGGGCGGCGAGGTGCGCACCGCGCGCACCTTCGAGATGACCATCGCGGTCAGCAACTACGCGCCGCGCCTCACCTTCCTGACCACCTACGCCGGCGAGCCGCGCACCGCGGACGTCCTGGCCCGCATGCAGGAGCCCGCGCAATGACGCCGCGAACGACCTTCTGCGCCGCCGTCTTCGCCGCGCTGGCGGCCGGCGTTCTCATGGGCGCCGCGCGCGCCGACGGCATGGTCGACGGCGCCGAGGCGGCGCTTCGCGCCGGGTCCGGCGACGCGTCCGCGTCGGCCTCCGACGCCGTCGTCGCGAAGGTGTCCGTCGGGCCGAACGACGTGTGGGTCGCGCCCGGCGAGGAGGTCGCGCTGCGCGTCGCGCAGGGCCACATCAACCGCGTCGAGACGCCGTTCGCCGAGTTCGACATCTGGACGGAGAGTTCCGAGGAGTTCGAGCAGCGGGGGCACGTTTTCTACGTCTCGCCAGGCTCGGAGCGGCCGATCTCGATGTTCGTGACGCCGAAAGGCGACGAACGCCTCGCCTTCAGCCTGATGCTGATCCCCGCCGCGATCCCGCCGGCGCAGATCCGGCTGCGCCTCGGCTCGGCTGACGGCGCCCTGCCGATCCCGATCGCCTACGGTCCCGGCGGGGCCGGCGCGGGCGCCGACAGGGCGCCTTACGTCGAGGCGACGCCGGCGATCTCCGCGCCAAGCTTCGAGAGCGGGCCCTACGAGGACAGCCTCGCCGCGCTGGTGAAGGAGTTCGTCGTCGGCATGGTGCCGCAGGGCTATGCGGCGGCGGGCCAGACCGGGGCCCATCCGCGCTGCCGCAACGTCGGCGCGATGTCGACGGCTTTCGGGGCGGGACAGCGCTTCATCGGCCCGGCCTTCGAGGTGTTCATCGGCGTCGCCGCCAACGACAGCGGCGCGCGAAAAACTTTTGACGAGACCTGGTGCGCCGGTCCCGACGTCGCGGCCGTGGCCCACAGGCCCCCCCCCCCAAAACGTCCCCCCCCCCCCGCCCCCCGCCGCGGCGGGCGCCCCCCCGCCCCCCGGAACCACCCCCC
>CAYGUQ010000529.1:0-3161 GCA_964352995.1 uncultured Rhodobacterales bacterium | reverse complement strand
TCGCCGCCGCGCTCGGCGCCTGCACCACGATGACGCTGCGGATGTATGCGCGCCGAAAGGGGCTGAAGCTCTCGGGCGTCGCCGTCGACGTCAGCCATGGCAAGGCCCATGCGGACGATTGCGAGGGCTGCGCCGACGGCGCCGGCGGTCGCATCGACGTCTTCACCCGCGAGATCTCGCTGGAGGGCGAACTCTCCGCGGCCGAGCGCGCGCGGCTGATGGAGATCGCCGACCGCTGCCCCGTGCACCGCACGCTGGAGCGCGGCGCGCGCGTCGAGACGAAGGCGCGGTGAGCGACCCGCGGGAGGCGCGCCGCGCCTCCTGCAAGCGCCCTTCAGGCGTCGGCGCGCTTGCGCCGCGACGCGACGAACAGCGCGCCGAGCCCGGCGACGAGGGCCAGCGCGGCCGGCGGCAGCGGCACCGCCGAAACGCTGGAGCCGACGACGACGTCGTCGACGGCGAAGCCGTCGTTGAGCTTCGACTTCTGCAGCGTGATCGTCGCGTCGCTGACGAAGCCGCCGAAGCTGATGAGCACCGTATCGATCAGGCTGCCGGCGCGGCCCTTGAAGATCGTGTCGAGGACCGTGCCGCCGGCGGAGATCGAGAGGTTGCCGCCAGTGTCGCCCACGTCGGAGAGGTTGAACAGCACCGAGTCGAAAAGGCCGAGGCCGGAGATCGTCCACGACATCCCGAAAGTGTCGTTGCTGTCGAGGAAGTTGGCGCCGCCGATGGTGGTGTTGGAGCGGCCGTAGACGGAGCGGTCGCGCAGATAGAGGCCGGTTCCCGTGTTGCCGGCCGTGCCCTTCACGGTTCCGCCCGAGCCGGTTCCGCCCAGAGTCTCGAAGGCGCCGACCGAAGTCGCCAGCGGCCCGCCCTGCTCGCCGCGCGCGAAGCCCTCGAAGTCCTCGCTGGCCGCGACGGAGGCGAAGCCGCCGAGCGCGTCCGCATAGCCGGCCGTCGAGAAGGACGAGATCGAGATCGACACGGCGGAGGCAGGCGCGGCGAGCAGGGCGGCGGCGACCGCGACGGCGGCGATGGACTGGAACATACGCATGTCGAACTCCACAACTGAACACTCGCCGGTGGTACAGGATCGGTCGCGCAACTAGAAGGATATTGGTGGTTAATCGACGCGATTAACTCAAATTGTTTGGTTATTGGAAACTTAAGTCGCCACATTTCGGGGCGCGCGCCGACCGCCCCGCTATACCTTGATCACGGCCTGAAGAATGGGCCATCCTGCGCGAAGTTCTCAGGGATGACTCGACCATGGCCGCCCACAAGCCGGACCCGACGCCGGAAGACCTGTTCGCCGCGCAGGCCCCCTCCGACTACGGCGCCGACAGCATCGAGGTGCTGGAGGGGCTGGAGCCGGTGCGCAAGCGGCCGGGCATGTATGTCGGCGGCACCGACGAGCGGGCGCTGCACCACCTCGCGGCCGAGATTGTCGACAACGCGATGGACGAGGCCGTCGCCGGCCATGCGAACCGCATCGAGGTGGCGCTGCTGGAGAACGGGGCCTTTCTGGTGCGCGACAACGGGCGCGGCATCCCGGTCGATCCCCACCCGAAGTTTCCGGGCAAGTCGGCGCTGGAGGTCGTGTTCACGACGCTGCACTCGGGCGGCAAGTTCTCCGGCAAGAGCTACCAGACCTCCGGCGGCCTGCACGGGGTGGGCTCCTCCGTGGTCAACGCGCTGTCGGAGCGGCTTGACGTGGAGGTCGCGCGCAACCGCAAGCTCTACCGCCAGAGCTACGCCCGCGGCCTGCCGCTCGGCCCGCTGGAGGAGGCCGGCCCCGCCCCGAACCGTCGCGGCACCACCGTCACCTTCCTGCCCGACCCGGAGATCTTCGGCGCCCGCGCGCGGCTGAAGCCCGCGCGGCTGCACCGGATGGCGCGCTCGAAGGCCTATCTTTTCAGGGGCGTGGAGATCCGCTGGCGCTGCGACCCCTCGCAACTGACCGACGGCGACCCGACGCCGCTTGAGGACGTGTTCCACTTCCCCGGCGGCCTGCGCGACCACCTCGTCGAGACGCTGGGCGCCGTCGACACCGTGACGCCCGAGCCCTTCTCCGGCCGCATCCAGTTCTCGGAAAAGTTCGGGGCCGAGACGGCGGGCGCCTTCGAATGGGCGCTGGCCTGGACGCCGGCGCTCGACCCGTTCCTGAGCTCCTACTGCAACACCGTGCCGACGCCGGAGGGCGGCACGCACGAGAGCGGGTTCCGCGCCGCGCTGACCAAGGGCCTGCGCGCCTACGCGGAACTCACCGGCGCGGCGAAGCGGGCGAGCGGCGTGACCGGCGAGGACGTGCTGTCGGGCGCCTGCGGCATGATCTCGGCCTTCATCCGCGAGCCGGAATTCGTCGGCCAGACCAAGGACCGGCTGGCCAGCGCCGAGGCCGCGCGGCTCGTCGAGGGCGCCCTGCGCGACCATTTCGACAACTGGCTTGCGGCCGACCCCCGCCGCGCCGGCGCCGTGCTCGACTTCGTGATCGAGCGCGCCAACGAGCGGATGCGCCGGCGGCAGGAAAAGGAGACGGCGCGCAAGTCCGCCACCAAGCGCCTGCGCCTGCCCGGCAAGCTGGCGGACTGCTCGGAGGCGACCAAGGACGGCTCGGAGATCTTTCTGGTGGAGGGCGACAGCGCCGGCGGCTCGGCCAAGCAGGCGCGCAACCGCAAGACGCAGGCGGTGCTGCCGCTCAGGGGCAAGATCCTCAACGTGCTGGGCGCCGCGCAGGCGAAGATGGGCCAGAATCAGGAGTTGCAGGACCTGTTGCAGGCGCTGGGCGTCGGCATCGGCTCCAAGTACCGCGAGGCGGACCTGCGCTACGACCGCGTGATCATCATGACCGACGCGGACGTAGACGGCGCGCACATCGCCTCGCTGCTGATGACGTTCTTCTTCACCCACATGCGGCCGATGATCGACGAGGGCCACCTCTACCTCGCCCAGCCGCCGCTCTACCGGCTGACGCAGGGCGCCGTCTCGGTCTACGCCCATGACGACGCCGAGCGGGCGCGGATCGAAGCCAAGGGCCTCGGCGGCAAGGGCAAGATCGAGGTGGGGCGCTTCAAGGGCCTCGGCGAGATGATGCCGAAGCAGCTGCGCGAGACCACGATGGACCCCGCCACCCGCGCGCTGGTGCAGGTGCGCGTCGACCC
>CAYGUQ010000528.1:0-3163 GCA_964352995.1 uncultured Rhodobacterales bacterium | reverse complement strand
GCAGCGACACGCCCTGACGCCACCAGCCGCCGCCGGCATGGGCGCCGCCCTTGAACAGCAGCGCCGCCAGCGCCGGCGCCAGCAGCGTCGCCACCACGAACGACGCGCCGAGCGCCACGATCACGGCCAGCGCCAGCGGCCCGACGAACTCGCCCGCCTCCGCCGGCAGCAGCACGATGGGCATGAAGGCGAGCATGGTGGTGATGGTCGAGGCCGCCAGCGGCGCCCAAAGCCCGCGAATCGCCGCCACAGCGGCTGCGGCCACCGCTTCGCCGCGGGCCGCCCGGTCGCGGATGGCGTTGGTCATGACGATTGCGTTGTCCACCATGAGCCCCAGCGCGACGATCACGCCGGTGATCGCCATCTGGTGGATCTGCAGGCCCATCACAGGAAACAGCGCGAGCGCGATCAATGCGGTCAGCGGGATGCACGCCGAGACCAGCACCGCCGAGCGCCAGCCCATTGTGGCCAGCAGCACCACCGCCACCAGCACGAGGCCGAGCCCGAGGCTCTCGATCACCTCGCCGAGCCGGTCGCGGGTGTAGCCCGCCTGCTCGAAGATCACCTCGACCTTGAGCCCCCGGCCGATCTCGGCGGCGAACGCGTCCACGACCGCGGTCGCGCGCGGCACCCAAAGGTCCACGCGCTGCCCCGGCTCCATCCGCGCCCCGACGGCGACCGCGCGGACCCCGTCCACCAGCGCGCGCTCGGCCGGCGGGGTCTCGATCCCGCGCGACACCGTCGCCAGATCGCGCAGACGCATCGTAGCGCCGTCGCCCGCGATCACCGCCGCCTCGCGCAATCGCTCCAAACCGTCGAAGGCGCCGTCGACCTGCACCGTCATCGCCGCCGCGCCGCCCGCGACGGCGCCCGCCGACCGCCGCGCGTCGGCCTGCGCCAATCTCGCCGCGACCTGCTCTACCGAAAGCCCCGCCGCCGCCATGGCCGCGGGGTCCGCAACGACGTCGACCCGCTCGCGCGCGGCGCCGTGGACGCGGACATGTTCGACCCCCGCCACGCTGCGCAGGCGGTCGGCCAACGCCTGCGCGGTGCGCGCCAGCAGCGCGTCGTTGGGTGCGCCGCTCGCGTCCCAGCTGATCGCCGCCACCAGCGTGTGGGCGTAGCCGCGTTCGTCATCCAACTCCGGGGCCCCGGCCCCGGGGGGCAGTTCGGGCGCGACGTCGGACAGCTTGTCGCGCACGCGGCTCCAGTAGCGCGCCGTGTCGGCGATGGTCGACAGCAGCTCGACCTGCACCACCGAGACGCCGGTGCGCGAGGTGCTCTCCACGAGGTTCACCGACGCGAGAGTGCGCAGCGCGTCCTCAATGGGCTTTGTGACCAGCGCCTCCACCCGCTCCGCATCGGCGCCGGGATAGAGCGTCAGAACGGTGGCCGTGCGCACGACGATGCGCGGATCCTCCTGTCGCGGCAGGGTCTGCACCGCGCCGAGCCCCAGCACCAGCAGGAAACCGACGGCGAGCGCCAGATAGCGGCGGTTGAAGAGCGCGGCGACCATCGCTCAGCCCTCGGCGGCAGGCTGCGGCGCAGGCGTCACGTGCTGGCCCGGGGCCACGCGATGCGCGCCCTCCACGATCATCCGCGCACCCTCTGCGACGGGTCCGCGCACGTAGGCGCGCTCCGTGTCGACGCGCAGCGCCTCCACCACCGCGCGCGCCACGACAGGACCGTCGGGGCCGTCCTCGACCAGATGCACGGCCCAGAGCCCGCGCGGGCCGGTGGTCAGCGCCGACAGCGCTGCCCAGAAGCCGCGCTCGGCGACGGTCTCCTCCAGCGCCAACTCGACCGCGTCGCCGTCGCGCAACCCGGCGTCTGGCGGCAGGCTCAGGACCACCATGGCGGTGCGGGCGACGCCGCCCACCTGCGGCTCGACGGCGCGCACCGTGGCGGGCAGCCGCCCGGCGCGGGTCTCGACCGACGCCGCGGCGCCGGGCGAAAGCCGCGCCGCAACCGCGGCCGGGACGCCGACCTGCGCCTCGAGCCCACCCGCTTCCAGCAGATGCAGCACCGGCGCGCCCGCCTGCAGCATGGCGCCGGCCTCGGCCCGCCGGGCGACGACCGTCGCGTCGAAGGGCGCCCGCAGCGTCGCGTCTGCGAGGTCGGCCTCGACCGCCTCGATGCGCGCAGCCAGCGCCGCCGCCTGCGCCTCGGCGCGCTGAAGCGCCGCTGAGGCCTCGTCGAGCAGCGCCTGCGCCGAGGCCCCCCGCGCCACCAGCGACTGGGCGCGGTCGGCCTCGATGCGGGCGAGTGCGACCGACGCCCCGGCCTCGGCCAGATTGGCCGCCAGCTCCGCGCGCGAGGCGCGCAGGCGGCGATCGTCGAGCCGCGCCAGCGCCTGTCCCGCTGCGACGGCGTCGTCGCGGTCCACAAGCACCGCCTCGACCATGCCGGCGATCTGGAACGACGCCTCGAGCGACCGCCGAGACGCGACGAGGCCGGTGAACCGGCGTTCGACACGGTGGCTCTCGGCCCAGACGACCGGCGCCGTGCTCACCTCCAGCGCGCGCGGCGCCGCCGCGTCCTCCTCCGCCGCCGCATCCGCCGCCGACGAGGCGTGGATGCCGGCGATCGCGCCAAGGGTTCCCGCCACGACGAGCGCCACCAGGGCGAACGTTCCGCCCGCCCGCGCGACGCGACGTCCGAGGGCGCGGCGGCGCGTGACGGTCCGGGCAGGTTCAGAATCGCTCGGTCGCATCGCTCATCCCTCCGCCCGATCCGCTCTCCCGGCCAAGATGTATTATTGAACGGTATCGTCAAGTAAATATCTGAGGCCGGCCGAAGGCGCGGGCCGAGCGAGAAAAACACGATGGATGGGCGCAATGCTGCGGCGCTGCGTCATGGCTGAACGCTCGTCCGCGCCACGGCCCTCCTAGCGCCCCGCTGAAGCTGGTCGGTCCGCGCTGCGGTGGCCGATACCGGGAGCGGCCGCTCATCGCGCAAGCATCCATGCCCCTCGACCGGCCGGAACCGGGAGACGTCATCGCGGGATTGCCTCAGGCGCAGAGGCGCCCAGGATGGGCGAGCCGCAGGCCGGGTCGTGGCCGATCAGCGCGTGGCGCCCCTCGCGCAGCGCGTCGCGGACATCGCCAAAGCCGGTCCTGCAGACGAAGCCGAGCTCGCGGGTCATGCGGCCGCCGTCGTAGAT
>CAYGUQ010000527.1:0-3168 GCA_964352995.1 uncultured Rhodobacterales bacterium | reverse complement strand
AGCCCCAGCGCGCCCGCGACGCCGGCGCCGTGCGCGCGGGAGCCGTTGGTGTAGATCACCTTGCGGCCCGGCAGCGCGTCGATCGCGTCGCGCAGCGCGTGATCCTCCGCCACGGCGCTGAGGTCGATGGCGTGCACGTCGTCGAGGAACGGGTCCGGCGCGACGCCGTGCCGCGCCATGAGCCCCGCCAGCGTGGTGCCGTGGGCGTGAAAATACTCCACCCGCAGCGCCTCCGCGGCCTCGCGGCTGATCGAGAGCGCGCGCATCACGTAGTCGGTGATGCGCGCGCTCACCTGCTCCCAGAGGCCGAGGCCGGGGGCGTAGAGGGTGTTGTCGAGATCGAACACCCATGTCTCCACGGCGCGCAGGCCGTCGGGCTCAGTCCAGCGGGTCATGCTTCAGCGCCACGCCGTTCATGCAGTAGCGCAGGCCCGTCGGCTTCGGACCGTCGGGGAAGACGTGGCCGAGATGGGCGTCGCAGCGGGCGCAGAGCACCTCCGTGCGCCGCATGAGCCAGCTGCGGTCTTCCTTCTCCGCGACCGCCTCGGCGTCGATCGGCTGGAAGAAGCTCGGCCATCCGGTGCCGCTGTCGAACTTCGCCTCGCTCTCGAAGAGCGGCGCGTCGCAGCAGGCGCAGCGGAAGACCGCCGCTCCCTTGGGGAAGTCGTCATGGGTGAAGGCGCGTTCGGTGCCGTGCTTGCGTGTCACGCGGTAGGCCTCGTCCGAGAGCTGTGCGCGCCATTCCGCGTCGGTCTTGACGATCTTGTCCATTCCATCCCACTCATTTTTTGCGCCTTCGTGACGCGGTTGCGCCGCGCGTCACGCCTATGTCGCAACGGTGTTGTATCGCAGCCCGGACATAGCTCGCAAAGACGGTGTGCGGAGGGGTGATGCCGGTCTTTTTACGGGGACGCTACGCGGTTCGGCTGGCGAAGGGCGAGGACGACGTGCGGGCCGCCCAGCGGCTGCGCTACCTCGCCTTCATCGAAGGCCGCGGGATGGCGCCGGCCAAGGAGGGTCCGCGGGCTCAGGGGCTGGACGCAGACGACCTCGACGCCGCCTGCGACCACATGCTCGTCGAGGACAAGCGCTCCGGCCAGCTCGTCTGCTGCTTCCGCATGATGCGGCTGGACGACGGGTCGCAGATCGCGCGGAGCTACTCGGCGCGCTACTATGACCTCTCCGCGCTGGCGGACTATCCCGGCCCGATGGTCGAGATGGGGCGCTTCTGCATCCACCCGGCTTACCGCGACCCCGACGTGCTGCGCGCAGCCTGGGGCGCGATGACGCGCTATGTCGACGAGCGCAAGGTGGGGATGCTGTTCGGCTGCTCCAGCTTCGAGGGGGTGGACGCCGAGGGCTACATGGACGCCTTCGCGCTCTTGAAGGAGCGTCACCTCGCGCCGCCGCGCTGGCTGCCGCGCGTCAAGGCGCCGAA
Source organism: uncultured Rhodobacterales bacterium (assembly GCA_964352995.1). Taxonomy (GTDB): domain Bacteria; phylum Pseudomonadota; class Alphaproteobacteria; order Rhodobacterales; family Rhodobacteraceae; genus Rubrimonas. The sequence continues at coordinate 1,730 of CAYGUQ010000527.1, read as the reverse complement.
GGTGTTCCGCTTCGCGGCGATGCTCGGCCTGCGCCGGCCCGACATGAAGCTCGCGATGCGGCGCATGCCGCCGCTCCTGCGCACCTATCTCGTGATGGGGGGGTGGGTCTCCGACCATGCGGTGATCGACAACGATCTCAACACCCTGCACGTCTTCACCGGCGTCGAGATCGCCCGCGTGCCGGAAGCCCGCGTCAGGCTGCTGCGCGGGGCGTGACCGGCTTCGCCGCGCGGGCACGGTCTGGACTGGCCGCGCGGTTGGGCGCAGTCTCGCGGCCATGATCGCCCAACCCTTCCTCGCGGCGCTCGCCGCCCCGCCTTCGGTCGAGACCGCCGCCTTCAACGCGGAGCTCGAGGCGCGGCTCGCCGAGCTCCCCGCGACCCATGAGGTTCCGCCCGACGTCACCCGCGCGGCGCGCGCCGCCGGCAAGGGGGTGTTTCCGGTGGGCGGGCCGCTCGACGACGCCGCCTGGCGCCCCGCGCCGACGCCGCCGGGCCGCGTGCGCGTGACGACGCCGCGCGGCGCGGCGGGCGCGGCGCCGCGCGGCGTGTTCCTGCATGTCCATGGCGGGGGCTGGACCCTCGGCGCGCCGGAGTTCTGCGACGTCGCCAACGCCGCTCTCGCGGAGGCGACGGGCTGGACGGTCGTCTCCGCGCCCTACCGTCTCGCGCCCGAGCATCCCTGGCCCGCCTGCGCCGACGACGTCGAGGCGGCGGCGCTGTGGCTCGCGCAGGAGGCGGGCCCCGTGTTCGGGACCGAGCGGCTCGCCATCGGCGGCGAGAGCGCCGGCGCGCATCTGGCGATGGTGGCGCTGCTGCGCCTGCGCGACCGCGGCGCCGCCCGCGACGGCGCCGTCGGCGGGCCGGGGGGCGCGTTTCGCGGCGCCGTGCTGAACTACGGCGCGTTTGATCTGTCGATGACGCCCTCGATGCGCGCATGGGGCGCACGCAAGCTCGTGCTCTCGACGCCGACGGTGGCGTGGTTCGTCGACAATCTCGCGGTGGCGGACCCCGCGAGCCCCGACGTCTCGCCGCTGCGCGCCGCGCTCGCCGGGCTTCCGCCGGCGCTGCTGCAGGTCGGCACCGCCGATCCGCTGGTGGACGACACGACCTTCATGGCCGCGCGCCTCGCCGCGGCCGGCGTGCCGGTGGACCTGCGCATCCATCCCGGCGGCGTCCACGCCTTCGACGCCTTCGACCTCGCCATCGCGCGGGACGCCCGCGCGGCCGCCGCCGGTTTTCTCAACGCGATCGCGTGAGCGCGCTGGCGCCGCTGCGGCCGGGCGCGTAGCTGGAACGCAGGCGAGGGGAGAGGGCGAATGATCCGTTTCATCGGCGCGGCGCTGCTGATCGCAGGCGCCGCGGGGCTCGCGTGGGACGTCGCTTCGTGGCTTGGCGGGGCCGGCTTCCGGCTGCATGCGGTCGGCGAGGCGTGGTTCGCGCTGCACCGCGACAGCCTGCAGCTCGCGCAGCCGGCGCTGGAGCGCCATGTCGCGCCGTTCCTGTGGGACCCGGTGATGCTGACGATCCTCGAAGCGCCGGTCGTCGCCATCGGCGGCGTCGGGCTCGCGCTGCTCGTGCTCGCGCGGCGCTGACGCTCAGAGCAGCGCCAGCCCGCTGACGCAGAGCAGGAACGCCGCCGCGGCGCGGAGGACGCCGCCAGGCGCCGAGCGGGCGGCCCGCGCGCCGAAGGGCGCCGCCGCCGCGGCTGCGGCTGCGGCTGCGAGGCC
>CAYGUQ010000526.1:0-3180 GCA_964352995.1 uncultured Rhodobacterales bacterium | reverse complement strand
GCCCTAGACCCCGCGCCGCTGACGCCCCGCGTCGCCGCGCTCCCGGCCACCGTGCCCTTCGTCGGGCCGGAAGCGCAGGAGCGCGCCCGCGGCCGGCCGTTCCGCGCGCGGCTCGGCGCCAACGAGAGCGGCTTCGGCCCGGCGCCGGAGGCGGTGGCGGCGATGGCGCGGGCGGCCGCGGAGGCCTGGGCCTACGGCGACCCCGAGATGCTGGAGCTGCGCGCCGCCATCGGCGCGCGCCATGCGCTCGGCCCGGAGCATGTCGTCGTCGGCGAGGGGATCGACGGGCTGCTCGGCGTGGCGGCGCGGCTGTTTCTGGAGCCGGGCCGCGTCGCGGTCACCTCGCTCGGCGCCTACCCGACCTTCAACTACCATGCAGCCGGCGTCGGCGCGCGGCTCGCGACCGTCCCCTACCGCGACGACCGCGAGGACGCCGCGGCGCTGGCGGCGGCGGCGCGCGCCGAGGGCGCGTCGGTCATCTACTTCGCCAACCCAGACAACCCGATGGGCTCCGTCGCGACGCCCTCGGAAGCGGCTGCGCTGATCGACGCGCTGCCGCCGGGCTGCCTGCTGCTGCTCGACGAGGCCTATGCGGAGTTCATGGACCCCGCAGCGCTGCCCTCCGTCGACCCCGCGCATCCTCGGGTGATCCGTTTTCGCACCTTCTCCAAGGCGATGGGGCTGGCGGGCCTGCGGGTCGGCTACGCGCTGACGGCGCCGGAGACGGCGCGCGCCTTCGACCGGCTGCGCAACCATTTCGGCGTCGGGCGCGTGGCGCAGGCGGGCGCGCTCGCCGCGACGGGGGCGACCGGCTGGCTGGCGGACGTCGTCGCGCGCACAGCCGCGGCGCGGGAGCGCGTGGCGCGGATCGCCGCCGCCAACGGGCTGGCCGCCCTGCCCTCGTCCACGAATTTCGTCGCCGTGGACTGCGGCGCGGACGGAGACTTCGCGCGCGCCGTCCTGCGCGAGCTGGTCGCGCGGGACGTCTTCGTCAGGATGCCGGGGGTCGCGCCGCTCGACCGCTGCATCCGCGTCACCGCCGGCCCCGACGCCGCGCTCGACGTGTTCGAGGCGGCGCTGCCGGAGGCGCTCGCCGCCGCCCGGCCCTGACGTCGCGGCGCGGCTGGCGGCGGCGCGGGACCGGTCAGTCGAGCGGAACCAGCGCGTCGCCGAGCCGCGCGACGCCCGGCGAGACGACTGCGGCGCAGATCCCGCCATGGCCCCGGACGGCGGCGTAGCCGCCTGCGCCCAGCGCCTCCTCCATGCGCGAGCACGGCGCGCAGAGGCCGGCGCCCTCCAGCACCGCCGTCCCCAACCGGAAGCGGCGCGCGCGCAGGCCGATGAGGTTCACGCCAGCGACGACGACGTTGCGCCGCAGGGCCTCGGGCGGCGCCGCGCCGCGGCCGGCGAGCGCCGCGATCACGGGCAGATGCTCCGCCTGGATCAGCGTCACGGCGCGCTTGCCCGGCGTCGCGCGGCGATCTCCGACAAGGCCGTCGAGCTCGATCCCGGCGGCGTCGACGGCGCGCATGGGAGCCCTGCGCGCAGGGCGCAGGCCGAGCCACGCCACGCGCCCCGGCCGCGCCCACCGCGCCGCCATCGCCGCAAGCGGCGTCGGCTCGCCACCCGCAAGCGGCGTCGCTTCGCCACCTGCAAGCGGCGTCGGCTCGCCGTCCGCGAGCGGCGCCTCGTCTTGCGCCGCGTCGCCGCCCCGATACTGTGCGCCCATGAGCACCGCCCTGATCAGCCACCCCGCCTGCTTCGACCATGTCACGCCGCCGGGCCATCCGGAACGGGTCGACCGCCTGCGCGCCGTCGAGGCGGCGCTGGCCGGCGACGCGTTCCTGATGCTCACCCGCGTCGAGGCGCCGCGGGCCGAGGACGCCCAGCTCCTGCGCGCCCATCCGCAGGCGCATCTGGCGAAACTCTCGGCGGCCGAGCCGGCGGAGGGCTGGGCCTCGCTGGACCCCGACACTCACATGAGCCCCGGCACGCTGGAGGCGGCGCGGCGCGCCGCGGGAGCCTGCGTGCTGGCGGTGGACATGGTGATGGGCGGCGAGGTCGCGAACGCCTTCTGCGCCGTGCGCCCGCCCGGCCACCACGCCGAGGCCATGCGCGCCATGGGCTTCTGCTTCTACAACACCGCCGCCGTGGGCGCGCTGCACGCCGTCGAGGCGCACGGGCTGTCGCGCGTGGCCATCGTCGACTTCGACGTCCACCACGGCAACGGCAGCCAGGACATCTTCGCCGCCGACGGGCGGGTGCTCTACGCCTCCAGCCACGAGTGGCCGCTCTATCCCGGCTCCGGCGCGGCCGACGAGACCGGCGTCGGCAACATCTTCAACGTCCCGCTCAGGGGCGGAACCGGCGGGGCGGAGTTCCGCGCCGCCTACGAGCGGGTGATCCTGCCGGCGCTGGATCGCTTCGCGCCCGAACTCCTGATCGTCTCGGCCGGCTTCGACGCCCACGCCCGCGACCCGCTGGCGACGCTGCAGCTCGGCGAGGCGGATTTCGCGTGGATCACCGGGCGGCTCTGCGACGTTGCTGACGCCCATTGCCGCGGCCGGGTCGTCTCGACCCTCGAAGGCGGCTATGATCTGGAGGGTCTCGCGCGGTCGACCGCCGCGCATGTGAGGGTTCTGATGGAGCGCGCGCCATGAGCGGAAAGCCGGAGGCCGCCGAGGCGAAGGTCGACGCGAAGATCGCGGCGATGAGCTTCGAGGAGGCGATGGCGGCGCTGGAGCAGGTGGTGGAGCGGCTGGAGAGCGGCGACGAGCCGCTGGAGGCCTCCATCACGCTCTACGAGCGCGGCGAGGCGTTGCGCCGGCACTGCGAGGCCCGTCTGAGGGCCGCGGAGATGCGCGTCGAGAAGATCGTGCAGGGGGCCGGGGGCGGCGCCGTCGGGCCGGCGACCGAGCCGTTCCCCGATCTGTGACGGCCCCGACCATGCCCGCCCACACCGACGCCCAAGCCGTCGCCACGCCCGCGACCCTCGCGCACGACGCCTTCGCCGAGGCGCTCGCCGCCGCCGCGGCGCGCGCGGAGGCCGCGCTCGACGCGCTGCTGCCGCCGGCGGGCGAGGACGGCGCCGGCGGGCTCGCGGCGGCGATGCGCCACGCCGGGCTCGGCGGCGGCAAGCGCCTTCGGGCGTTCCTCGCCATCGAGGCCGCGGCGCTCTTC
>CAYGUQ010000525.1:0-3182 GCA_964352995.1 uncultured Rhodobacterales bacterium | reverse complement strand
CGCCCTGCGGGCCGAGGAAGCGCCCCATCAGCACGCCGGCGGTGCGGCCTGCGGCGACGTTGTCGACGCCGACGAAATGGTCGCGCTCGGTGTTCGGCAGGTCCGACACCAGCGCCGCGACCGCCACGCCCTCGCGCTTGAGGCGGCGGATCGCGTCGCGCACATGGGGCGTCTCGGCGGCCATGACGGCGACGCCGTCGACCCGCCGCCGGCCGGTCTGGTCGCGCGCGGCGAGGCGGTTCAGGACTTCGGCGAGCGCATGGGGGTCTTCCGCGGGGAAGTCGACGACCTCGACGCCGACCCGCTCCGTCGCGACCATGCGGGCGGCGTCCGTCATGGCGGCGCGCAGGGCGCGGGCGAACTCGTCGCCGGCGTCGGGCAGCGCGACCACGAAGCCGTAGCTGCGCTGGCGGGCGAGGTTGGCCGCCGCGACGTCGCGGACGTAGCCGAGCGCCTCGACCGCCTGCGTCACGCGCTCGATGGTCTCGCGACGCACGCCCGGACGCGCGTTCAGCACGCGGTCGACCGTGGCGAGACTGACCTTCGCCGCGCGCGCGATGTCGTTGACTGTAGGCCGCCCCACCCCTCGCCCCCCGATTGCAGGTCACTTTCAGCCAGCGCCTGAGGTACGTCAATCACGACATCGCGGCGCATCTCGCGCGACATGATCCGGCCGCGGCGGCGGACGCCGGCGGGGCCGGCCTTCGCAGAGGGTTTCGCCGAAGGCCGGCGCCCAGCGTCGCGGCGCCTGATCACTTTCCCACCATTGAAATTTTTTTCTTGCGGATGGCGCGGGAAGGCCTCAGCGTCTCTCGGGTAGTTGCGTCTCGATCCTTTTGCCGGAGATCGCCGACCCCCCTCATACGGAGCCGCGCCATGAGCCCGAACTTCACCCGCATGATCGCCGTGACGGCGCTGTGCGCGACGCCCGCGCTGACGCACGCAGCCGACAGCGCCGATCCCATCGTCATCCCGACGCACAACTGGTCGAGCCAGATCGTCATGAGCCATGTCGTCGGGCAGCTCATGGAGCGCATGGGCGCCAACGTCGAATACGTCTCCACCGACAGTCAGGCGGTCTACGAGGCTGTGCGCCTCGGCGACGCCACGCTCGAGCTGGAGGTCTGGGAAGGCGCGTTCGGCCCCGCTTTCGAGGCGGCGCTCGCCAAGGGCGGCATCCACGAGGTCGCGGCGCATGACGCCGTGACGCGCGAGGACTGGTGGTATCCGGAATGGACCAAGGCGGCTTGCCCCGGCCTGCCCGACTGGAAGGCGCTCAACGACTGCGCCAAGCTTTTCGCCACGCCCGAGACCGGCGAGAAGGGTCGCTTCCTCGGCGGGCCGGTGGACTGGCTGAAGCACGATCAGGAGCGGGTGGACGCGCTCGGTCTGGATTTCGTGGTGGTCAACGCCGGCTCCGCGGCGGCGCTCTGGGCCGAACTTGCGGCGGCGGAGAAGCGCAACCAGCCCATCGTCCTCTTCAACTGGACGCCGAACTTCGTCGAGGCGGTCTGGCCCGGCGAGTTCGTTGAGTTCCCGACCTATGTCGAGGGCTGCAAGAGCGATCCCGCCGTCGGCCCCAACCCCGACATGACCTATGACTGCGGCAACCCGGCCGACGGCTACCTCAAGATCGCGGCGTGGGACGGCATGCAGGAGAAATGGCCGGCCGCCTACGCAATGCTCGGCCGGGTGAACTTCACCAACCCGCAGATCGCCGAGCTCGCGAAGATGGTCGACGTCGACGGGCTCGACCCCGAGGAAGCGGCGATGGAGTGGATCGACGCCAACGAGAGCGTCTGGGGGCCCTGGCTCGCCGGCGAGGGGTGAGCGCGCCCGGCGGCGCCGGCGTGACCGAGCCTGCGATCGTCTGCGAGGGCGTCTGGAAGCTCTACGGCGCCGGCGGGCGGAGATGGCTTGCCGCGCGCGCCGATCCCGATGCGGAGAGCGCCCGCGCCGCAGGCTTCACCCCGGCCGTCTGCGGCGTCTCGCTGGCGGCGGCGCGGGGCGAGATGCTGGTGGTGATGGGGCTTTCCGGCTCCGGAAAGTCCACCCTGCTGCGCTGCATGGCGCGTCTGACGGAGGTCGAGGGCGGCAGGGTCCGCGTCGCGGGACGGGATCTGGCGACGCTCTCCGCCTCGGCGCTCGCGGCGATGCGGCGCGAGACCATGGGCATGGTCTTCCAGAGCTTCGCGCTGCTGCCGCATCGCACGGCGCTGGAGAACGTCGCGTTTCCGCTCGAGATGCGCGGCCAGGGCCGCCGCCTCCGAACCGAAAGGGCCCGCGAACTGCTCGCGCTCGTGGGGCTGGAGGGCCGTGAGGACTTCTACCCGCGGGAGATGAGCGGCGGCCAGCAGCAGCGCGTCGGCATCGCCCGCTCGCTCGCCGTGGAGCCCGAGATCTGGTTTCTCGACGAGCCGTTCTCGGCGCTGGACCCGCTGATCCGCCGCGAGATGCAGGACGAGTTCCTTCGCCTCAAGGCGATGCGGGGCCGGACCATCGTCTTCGTGACCCACGACTTCGGCGAGGCGCTGCGGCTCGCCGACCGCATCGCCATCATGAAGGACGGCAGGATCGAGCAGATCGACGCGCCCGACCGGATCGTGCTGGCGCCCGCCACGGGCTACGTCGCGCGCTTCGCCGCCGAGATCGACAGCGCGGCGGTCGTGCGCGCGGGCGCGCTTGCGGAGCCGCTGGAGGGGCCGGGCGCGGCGTTGGGCGCGCCCGGCGACGGACCGGCAGCCGAGGCTGGCGCGACCGTCAGGCAGCTCGCCCGGATGCTGGTTGAGGACGCGCGCGAGCGCATCCCCGTCAGCGCCGACGGGGCGGTGATCGGCTCGCTGTCGCGACGCCGCGCCCTCGACATCCTGCTCGGCGACGCCCGGTGACGCTGGCTCTCGAAGCCGCCCCGGACGGAAGGGCGGCCAAGGCGCGGCCGACGCCGCGCCGCGGCGGGGCGCCCGGGGGAACGATCGGGCTCGCGCTGATCGCGCTGGCGGTCGCGCTGACCGCGCTGGCGCCCGTCCTGCCGGCATGGCTCGTGCGGCCGCCCGAGGCGCTGCTGCCGCCGCTGGCGGACTGGCTGAACGCGGCCTTCGCCTTCCTGCGCGACGATCTCGGCCTGATGGCCGTCACGCGCGTCGCGGCGGACGGGCTGGAGGCGGTGATCGACGCGCTGGCCC
>CAYGUQ010000524.1:0-3187 GCA_964352995.1 uncultured Rhodobacterales bacterium | reverse complement strand
CTGCTGGCCTTCGCCGCCAACTCCATTCTTGGGCGGCTGGCGATGGCCGAGGGGCTGATCGGGCCGGGCGCGTTCACGGCGCTTCGGCTCGGGGCGGGCGCGCTGGTGCTGGCCGCTCTTGTGCTCTCGCGCCCCTCCGGCCGGGCTGCGGCGCGCGCGACGGCCTCGCCCGCAAGCGCCGTCACGCTGTTTCTCTACGCCGCCGCGTTCTCCTTCGCCTATCTGCGCATCGACGCGGCGATCGGGGCGCTCGCGCTCTTCGCCTCGGTGCAGGCGACGATGTTCGTCGGCGCGCTGATGGGCGGCGAGCGGCCGGGGCCCGCCCGCTGGCTCGGCGCGCTCTCCGCGCTGGCCGGGCTGGGGGCGCTGGTGGCGCCCGGGGCCGCGGCGCCGGACGGGCTGGCGCTGGCGCTGATGGCGGCCTCGGGCGCGGCGTGGGGCTGCTTCTCGCTGATCGGCCGGCGCGGCGGCGCGCCCCTGCCGCGCATGGCCGGCGCCTTCGCTATGGCGGCGCCGCTGGGGCTCGCGCTTTGGGGCGTCGCCGCGCTGGCCGGCGAGAGCGGCGCGATCGACCCGCGCGGCGCCGCGCTGGCCCTCGCCTCGGGGGGCCTGACCTCGGCCTGCGGCTACGCGCTCTGGTATGCGATCCTGCCGCGGCTGCGCGCGACGACAGCGGCGCTGGCGCAGCTCACCGTGCCGCTGATCACGCTCGGCGGCGGCATGGCGGTGCTCGGCGAGCCGCTGACCTGGCGCTTCGTCGTCGCCGCCGTCTTCGTGCTCGGCGGCGTGGGCGCGGCGACGCTGATCGCCGAACGGCCCGCCGCCGGCCCTCCGCCCGCCCGCGGCTAGCGCGTCGCGGCCTCCGCCGGCGCCGTCCGCGCCTCCACGATGGCCTCGTAGGCGGCGTTGATGCGCGCCAGCCGGGCCGTGGCGAGCTTCACCGCCTCCTCCGGCACGCCGCGCGCGATCATCCTGTCGGGGTGGGTCTCGCGCACCAGCCGGCGCCACTGCGCCCGCGTCTCGGCCTCAGAGGCGCCGGGGTCCAGCCCCAGCACCGCCCATGGATCGAGGTCGTCGGGCGCCCAGGCCGCGCGCAGGCGGCGGAAGGCGCGGTCGTCGAGCCCGAAAAGCTCTGCGCAGCGGCGCAGGAAGCTGTCTTCGTCGGGGTGATAGCGCCCGTCGGCGAGCGCGATGAAGAACAGCCCGTCCATCAGGTCGCACAGCGTCTGCGAGCCGGGGCCGAACATCCGCGCCACCTGCCGCGCGTAGCTCTCGAACCCCGCCACGTCCTGCCGCGCGAGGTTGAAGACGCGCGCCGCCGCGGCCTCCGAGTCGCGCGGGATGGTGAACACCTGCCGGAAGGCGGAGACCTCGTCGCGCGTCACCTGACCGTCGGCCTTGGCCATCTTGGCGCCCAGCGCGATCACCGCGATGGTGAAGGCGGCGCTGCGTTCGGGCGGCGCGGACAGCCTGCTCAGCACCGCCGAGAGCCCCTCGCCGGCGGTCAGCGCCTTCAGCGCGTCAGCGATGCGGGCCCAGATCGACATGGGGGCAAGGCTACCGCTGCGCTGCGGCGCCCGCCAGCCGCGTCCTTGTCGCGGTCGTCGTGAACCGGTTCACGATGGCTTCAGCGCGCCCCGGCGCGCCGTGCGCGACGGCCTCGCTCCGGGCCGCGAAAAAAAGTTCCGCGCCAAGTGAACCGCCGGCGGAGGTCGCGCGACCTACTCCCCGAATTCGCATCGGACGCCCGCAACCGAGCGCCGTCTTTCATCGGGAGAAGCCGCATGGCCTACTGCAACTGGCTCTACAACATCCGCAACATCATCGGCTACACCGGGGCGCTCAACGACAACCCCACGGTCTATTTCCAGCTTGGGCGGGCCTACGGCCACATCACCCAGAACCACCGCATCCCGTTCAACATCGGGCGCGAGAAATGCGCGATTCACGCCGGATACCACATCGACAACTACTACATCGACGGCCAGCTGCACGCGATCGAGTGGGAGGGCGGAACGGATGTCCACACGAGCCGCAACGCCTTCATCCGGCGACAGTTCTTCAATCCGGGCGACCTGCTGACGCTGTCGGTCGCGCTCTACCGCTTTCCCGACGTCAAGCTGATGTACACCGCCTCGCAGCGGCAGATGCGGCGCAAGGCGAACGTGCAGGCCGAGCTGCTCAATCAGTTCGACCAGGTGCGCAACAACCGCCTCGAGCTCTTCTACCGCGGGGTGGACCGCAACCCCTCCGCCACGAGGGTCATCGACAGAGTCGTCTGAGCGGCGCTTCGCCTCGCCGCCCGGCGAAGGAACCGCCTCCCGTCCGGCGCCGTTGCTAGACCGGCGGCGGCGCCTACCTGTGCTACGGATCGGGCGGCCGAGCCGGCATGGGAGGCGTGCGCATGACGCGAAGGGGATTTCTGGCGGGCGCGGCCGGGCTCGGGGCGGCGATGGCCGCCGCGGCGGCGACGCGCGCCGGGGCCGAACCAGCCGCCAGCCACCCGCCGCTGGGCGAGTTCGTCACGGTCGAGGGCCTGCGCATCCACTACGTCGCCGAGGGCGAGGGCCAGCCCGTCGTGCTGCTGCACGGCGCGAGCGGCAACCTGCGCGACTTCACCTTCTCGCTGACCGGGCGGCTCGCGGCGATGGGCATGCGGGCGATCGCGTTCGACCGGCCCGGCCTCGGCTGGTCGGACCGGCCGGCGGAGCGCGGCTGGGACCCGGCCGTACAGGCGCGGGTGCTGCGCGCGGCGACCGCGGCGCTGGGCGTCGAGGGGCCGGTGGTCGTCGGCCACAGCTGGGGCGGAGCCGCGGCGATGGCCTGGGCGGTCGACGCGCCGGAGAGCCTGCGCGGCGTGCTCAGCGTCTCCGGCGCAACCTATCCCTGGGGAACGGGGGTCGGAACGCTCTACCAACTCGCCGCGACCGACGCGCTGGGCTGGGCGGTGAGCGGCGCGGCGCGGCTCTGGTACGGCTCCGGCGACCCGCGCGAGCTGCTGAGCGGGATCTTCGAGCCCAACCCCGTGCCGCCGGGCTACGCCGACTATGTCGGCGTGCCGCTGGCGCTGCGCAGCGACGCCTTCCGGAACAACGCCGAGGACCTGACCCATCTCGACGAGGCGCTGGCGGCGCAGGCGCCGCGCTACAAGGGGCTCAAGGTTCCCGTGGAGGCCGTGCACGGCCTC
>CAYGUQ010000523.1:0-3194 GCA_964352995.1 uncultured Rhodobacterales bacterium | reverse complement strand
CGCGGAGGTCGCCGCCGAGCACCGCCACGATGAGCAGCACGGGCGGCAGGATCGCGGCGGTCGGGGCGGTGGGGGCGATCCTGATGGCCGGGCGCAAGGCCGGCGCTCCCAATCGGCTGGTGCTGGCGGGCGCCGCGGCGCTGCTGCTGCTGGCGGTGGCGGCCGGGCTCGCGCCCGTGCGCCTGCAGCGCAGCGACGCCGGCGCGGCGGACTACGCGCTGGGCGCCTTCTACGCCGGGCTGGCGCTGCTGGGAGCGGCGGCGCTGGCGGCCTCGCTGCGCGCGACCTTCCGGGCCGGCTCGCTGGCGCCCTCGCTGACCGCCACCATGACGCTGACCGCGATGATCTTCGCCACCATCCTCACCGCCAGCGTCTTCTCGCTGGTGTTCGTCGGGCTAGGGGGCGAGGCGCGGGTCGCGCAGATACTGGACGCGATGCCGGGCGGGGCGGAAGGCGCGCTGCTCTTCACGCTGGCGCTGATCTTCGCCATGGGGTTCTTCCTCGATTTCGTCGAGATCACGGTGATCCTGCTGCCGCTTGTCGCGCCGGCGCTCATCGCGATGGGGCACGACCCCGTCTGGCTCGCGACGCTCATCGCCGTGGTGCTGCAGACGAGCTTCCTGACGCCGCCCTTCGGCTTCTCGCTGTTCTATCTGCGCGGCGCGGCGCCGCCGGAGGTGACGACCGGCCAGATCTATGCCGGCGTGGCGCCCTTCATCGCGTTGCAGATCGCGGCCGTGGCGCTGATCTGGCTGGCGCCGGGACTGGCCTCATGGCTGCCGGGCGTCCTCTACTGATCGAGGAGGCGCCTACTCGGCGTCCGTCGGCCCGGCGGGCGCGCTGGGCCGCGTGAGGATGAAGGTCGCCGCCCCCGTCAGCGCGACGGCCTGCGCCGCGAGCACCCAGGTGGCCGCGCCAAGCGCCAGCGGAATCCCGAAACTCACCGCCATCGAAGCCACGGCGAGGCGCTTGGCGCGGGGCCGGATGGCCCCGTGAGCGCGCCAGTCCGCGATCGGCGGGCCCAGCCTGGGATGATTCACGAGCCAGTCATGCGCCGCCGGCGACGCTCGGGCGAAACAGAGCGCGGCCAGCAGAAGGAACGGGACGGTGGGCAGCAACGGAAGCGCCACGCCGAGCACTGCGAGCCCGACGCACATCCAGCCCGTTACGTAATATGCGGCGCGCATGGCGGGCACTGTGACCGATTCCGCGCTGCAACGCGACCGCTGCGAGCGCCGCCGGCCTCAACTCCGGGAGAGGCCGACGAGCGCCGATCCTGCGGGCGGCCTTCAGCCCTCCAGCTCGACCAGAAGGTCCTTCGCGTCCACCGAGGCGCCGACCTTGGCCAGCACCTGCTTCACGACGCCGTCGCGATCGGCGTGCAGGCCCGTCTCCATCTTCATCGCCTCGATGGTCACGAGCAGGTCGCCCTGCTTGATCTGGCCGCCGGCCTCGACGTTCACGCGCGCGATCACGCCGGGCAGCGGGGCCGCGATGTGACGCGGGTTGCCGGGCTCGGCCTTCTGGCTAGCCGCCTTGGCGCCGGTGGCGTGGCGGTCCGGCACGCGGATGTCGCGCGGCTGGCCGTTCAGCTCGAAGAACACCCGAACCTCGCCCTCGTGGCTGTCGCCGATGGCCGAGAGCCGCACCACGAGCGTCTTGCCTGCCTCCAGCTCGATGGCAAGCTCCTCGCCGACCTCCATGCCGTAGAAGAAGGTCGGGGTGGGGAGCTGGCGCACCGGGCCGAATTCGCGCCGCCGGCCCATGTAGTCGAGGTACACCTTGGGATACATGAGGTAGGAGCAGAGATCCTCGTCGTCGACCTCCTTGCCCTCCAGCTCCTCCGACACCTTTGTGCGCACGGCCTCCAGGTCGACGGGCTTCATCGTGGCGCCGGGGCGACCCTCGATCGGCTTCTCGCCCTTGAGCACCTTGTCGCGGATGCCTTCGGGCCAGCCGCCCGGCGGCAGGCCGAGTTCGCCGCGCATCATGCCGACGACGCTCTCGGGGAAGGCGATGTCCTTCGCAGGGTCCTCCACGTCGGCGCGGGTGAGGCCCTGCGTCACCATCATCAGCGCCATGTCGCCGACGACCTTGGACGAGGGCGTCACCTTCACGATGTCGCCGAACATCGCGTTCGCCTCGGCGTAGGCCTTGGCGACCTCGGGCCACTTGTCCTCCAGCCCGACGCTGCGCGCCTGCGCCTTGAGGTTGGTGAACTGCCCGCCCGGCATCTCGTGGAGGTAGACCTCGGCCGCCGGGGCCTTCATGTCGGTCTCGAAGGCGATGTACTTCGCCCGCACCTGCTCCCAGTAGTCCGAGATCGCGCGCACGGCGGCAGGGTCCAGCCCGGTGTCGCGCTCCTGCCCGCGCATCGCGGCGACGATGGAGCCGAGGCAGGGCTGCGAGGTCATGCCCGAGAAGGCGTCCATCGCCGCGTCCACCGCGTCCACCCCGGCCTCCGCCGCCGCCAGCACGGATGCGCCCGAAAGCCCCGAGGTGTCGTGCGTGTGGAAGTGGACCGGGATCGCGACCTCGTTCTTCAGCGCCGAGACGAGGCGGCGGGCCGCGGCGGGCTTCAGCAGCCCCGCCATGTCCTTCAGGCCGAGGATGTGGGCGCCGGCGGCCTCAAGCTCCTTGGCCATGCTGACGTAGTAGTCGAGCGAGTACTTCGCGCGGTCGGGATCGTCGATGTCTCCGGTGTAGCAGATCGAGGCTTCGAGGATCTTGCCCGACTCCAGCACCGCATCCATGGCGACGCGCATGTTCTCCACCCAGTTCAGCGAGTCGAAGACGCGGAAGACGTCCACGCCGGTCTGCGCCGCCTGAAGCGTGAAGAGCCGCACCACGTTGTCGGGGTAGTTGGTGTAGCCGACTCCGTTGGAGGAGCGCAGCAGCATCTGCAGCAGCATGTTGGGCATGCGGCGGCGCAGGTCGCGCAGGCGCTGCCACGGGCATTCCTGCAGGAAGCGATAGGCGACGTCGAAGGTCGCGCCGCCCCAGCACTCCACCGAGAACAGGCCCGGCAGGTTGCGGGCGTAGGCGTCGGCGACGTTGACCATGTCGCGCGAGCGCATCCGGGTGGCGAGCAGCGACTGGTGGCCGTCGCGCATCGTGGTGTCGGTGACGAGCAGGCGCTTCTCGGCCAGCATCCAGTCCGCCACGCCCTTGGGGCCCTTCGCCTTGAGCAGGTC
>CAYGUQ010000522.1:0-3197 GCA_964352995.1 uncultured Rhodobacterales bacterium | reverse complement strand
GCGGGGGAGAGCGGCGACGCGGTGCTGACCGCACGCGTGAACCTCGCCGAGGCGCGGCGCGGCCGCTCGCTCAACCAGTTCAACCAGCTCCTGCGCGACCGCCGGGAAGACCTCTACGACGCGACCCTCGGGGCTGCCGCGACGCCCGGTTGGTGCTGAGCGCCGCCCCCAGGACGACGAAGCCCCCATCACGACGAAAAGGACGCTGCGCATGTTCCGGAAGACCCAAGCGACTCTCGCCCTTCTCGCCGCCGCGGCGCTCGCCGGCGGCGCGGCGGCGCAGGAAACCGTCAAGATCGGCATTCCCGTCGGCCTCAGCGGCGCCAACAGCGTCGTGGCGCCCTCGGTGGTGCAGTCCTCCGAACTCGCCGCGGAGGAGATCAACGCGGCCGGCGGCATCCTCGGCCGTCAGATCGAGCTCGTCGTGGCCGACGACGGCTCGGGCGCGCAGGGCGCCCAGCGCGCCTTCGACAGCCTCGTCTTCCAGAGCGAGGTCGACGTGCTGATCTCCATGGAGACCTCCGCCGCCCGCAACGCCGGCCTGCCGATCGTGAACCGCGGCCGCACGCCCTACATCTACACCTCGTTCTACGAGGGCCGCTCCTGCAGCCCGTGGATGTACGTCAACGCCTGGGTGCCCGAGCAGCAGGTGGCGCCGATCGTCGATCACTTCATGGCTGAGTTCGAGGCCAAGACCTTCTACCTGATCGGCTCCGACTACGCCTTCGGGCGCGGCATGCTCGAATTCACCCGCGCCTATGTCGAGGCCAATGGCGGGACCGTGCTGGGCGAGGACTACCTGCCCATGGACGGCTCCGACTGGACCGCGATCATCTCCAACCTGCGCGCCGCCGCGCCCGACGCCCTCATCACCTCCACCGCCGGCGGCGCGCCGAACGTGACGCTCACCAAGCAGCTCCGCGCCGCGGGCGTCGACATCCCCTACGGCAACCTCGCGGTGGACGAGGGCACCGCCAAGGCGATGGGCGCCGACGCGACCGGCATCTTCATCGCGGCCTCCTACCTGACCTCGATCGACAGCGCCGAGAACAAGGCGTTCCTGAGCGCGATGGAGGCCAAGTTCGGCGCCGACCTCAAGACGCCCAACGACCTCAGCGTGCCGCAGTACGAGGCGATCTACGCCTACAAGGCCGCGGTCGAGGCCGCCGGCTCGACCGACGCGCAGGCGGTCATCGACGCGCTCGACGACGTCGCCGTGACCGGCCCGCGCGGCGTCATCCAGATGAACAAGCAGCGCCACGCGCCGCTGACCATGTATCTGGGGCAGGTGAAGGCGGACGGCTCCGTCGAGGTGATCTCGACCTTCGAGAACGTCGACCCCGGCGAGCAGTGCCCGCAGTTCTCCGGCTGACCCTGCTTTGAAAGGCCGCCCGGCGCGTGACTGCGCCGGGCGGACGCCGGCCCCTCCCGGCGCGCAGGCGCCGACACTTCTCGCCCCAAGGCGCGCAGGCGCCGACACTTCTCGCCCCAAGGCGCGCAGGCGCCGACTTCTCGCTCCAAGGCGCGCAGGCGCCGCCCCTCGGCCGGGACGCCCCGATGACCATCCTCGCGCTCGACATCGTGACCACGGCGTTGATCCTCTTCGTCGTCGCCGCCGGGCTGATGGTGATCCTCGGCGTCATGAAGCTGATCAACTTCGCCCATGGCGCCTTTCTCACCGTCGGCGGCTACACCGCCATGGTCGTGACCGACGCGGGCCTCTCGCCGTGGCTCGCCGCGCCGGCGGCGCTCGCCTTCGGCTTCGGCGCGGGCCTGCTGATCGAGCGCGTCATCGTGCGCCCGCTCTACGACAGGCCGCTCGACGCGATCCTCGCCACATGGGGCCTCGGCATCGTCATCACCCAGCTCATCACGCTCGGCTTCGGGCGCGAGGTGCAGTTCGCCGCGAGCCCGCTGACCGGCACGCTGCCGCTCGGCGACACCGACTATTCCGCGTGGCGGCTCGTGGTCTCCGGCGTCGCGCTGGCGGTGGGGGCGGGGCTGACGGCGCTGCTCTACCTCACCCGCTTCGGCCTCAACGCCCGCGCGGTGATCATGAACGAGACGCTGGCGCGCGGCCTCGGAATCGACAGCGGGCGGGTGCGCGCGACCACCTTCGGCCTCGGCGCCGGGCTCGCCTGCGCCGCGGGGGCGCTGATCACGCCGCTGCTGTCGGTGGACCCGAACATGGGCCTGCCGTGGCTCGTGAACTCCTTCATGCTGGTGCTGGTCTCCGGCGTCTCGATCCCCAGCCTGATGCTCGCCTCGCTGCTGCTGGGCGGCGCGCAGGTGCTCGTCTCCAGCTTCGTCAGCCCGATCCTCGGCGGCATGACCATCGTGGTGCTCGCCGCCGCGCTGCTGCGGATCAACCCGAAGGGTCTGAGCCTTGGCTGAGCCCGCGCCCGTCGCCGGCGCCAGCCGACGCCCGGCCTCGACCGGCGCCGCGGCCCGCCCTCCCGTGCGCCCGCCAGAGCGCCCTCCCGTGCGCAGCGCCTGGCGCAGCGCGCTCGTCGGCTCGGCGCTGGGCCTCGCGGCGGTGGCGGCCGGGCCGTTCCTGCTCGACACCTACACCACCAACATCCTGATCCGGGCGCTGTTTCTCGCCGCCCTCGTCGTGGGCGTGGACATCCTGTGGGGCTATTCCGGCGTGCTGACCTTCGGCCAGTCGGCGTTCTTCGGGATCGGGGCCTACGCCTGCGCGCTGGTCTTCACCCATTACGGCTTCGGGCCGGGCTGGGCCGTCGGCGCGCTGGCGCTCGGCGTGCTGGGGGCGGCGGCGGTCGCGGCTCTGGTCGGCTGGCTCGCCTTCTACCACGGCGCCTCGCCGCTCTACGCCTCGATCATCACGCTCGCGCTGCCCATCGTGCTGGTGCAGGCGATCTTCGCCGGCGGGCGGTTCACGGGCTCCTCCAGCGGGCTCTCGGCGTTCCCGACCTACTACTGGTCGGTGGCGACGTGGTTCACCATCGCCGGCGTCTATCTCGTGGCCGTCACAGCCGCGGCGTGGCTCTTCGTGCGCAGCGACTTCGGCCGGCTGCTGGTCGCGATCCGCGAGAACGAGGAGCGCTGCGCCTATCTCGGCGTGCCCGTCTCCGGCGTGAAGATCGCGCTGATGGCGGCCTCGGGCGCTGTGGGGGCGGGGGCGGGTTTCGGCTACGCCGCCTTCACCAACGTCGTGGCGCCGGAGCTCGGCGGCT
>CAYGUQ010000521.1:0-3212 GCA_964352995.1 uncultured Rhodobacterales bacterium | reverse complement strand
TCGGACCCCATGGGAACCCCGCGCGCGTAGCCGATGGCGGCGAGGTCGCGGCGCGTCGCCAGATCGGGCTCGAAGTCCCACCCCCCGAACAGGCGCACCCGCATCCGCGGGCCGGTGGTCGCATAGGCCTCGCGCCGCTCCATGGCGTCGAAGATCGCGCCGCGGGTGTTCTCCGTCGCCCAGACCGCCGTTAGGCCCGCGGAGTTGTACTCGGACCCGCCGGGCGTCGCGACGCCGGCGGGGCTGGGCTTGCCCTCGTGCAGCGCGCGCTCCGGCCCCGGCTCGTAGGTGGTGAACTTGTGGAAGAAGTTCTCCTCCTCCACCGTGCTGAGCCCGGTGTGGGTGTCCGTGGCGCCGACGAGCCCGAACTTGAACGGGTTGGCGCCGAGCGACGCCTCAAGCTGCAGGCCCCGCAGCAGGCCCGAGCGGGCGTATTCGCCGGGCAGCATCTCCGGCGTCTTCGCCTGGCCCGCGTCGAGATTGCCGAAGTCCCACGTCTCGAAGTCGGCGAACGCGTCGTCGGGCGAGAGCAGCGGGTGCGCCTCGCCGTCGCCCTTGTACTGGGTCGCCTCGTAGAGCCGCTCCCATTTCTGGCGCTGCTCGGCGTAGGCTGCGTCGTAGTCGGCGTTCGCGAAGTCGTCGCGCAGCGCGAACATCATGCCGTTGGAAAGGTTGCCGTTGTGCGGGATCGCGGTGACGTCGCCGCCGGTGACGTGTTCGTAGTTTTCCATCCATGTCCACAGGTCGCGCGGGTTGCGCGAGCCCATCGGAGGCGTGGTGGTGTAGGGCAAGACCTGCCCGGCCCGCTCCGCCCCGTCGCGGAAGATCACGTTGCGGTGGAGGTTGTTGCCGGAGACCAGCGAGGTCCATTCGAAGGCGATGAAGGTGGTGAACACGCCGGGGTCGTTGAACTCCTCGGCTGCTCGGACGATGTCGTCCCATGTGCGCTCGTAGGCGGGATTGCCGGGCTGGTAGTTCAGTTCCGGCGCCACCTCGCCCTGCGCGAACTCGGTTATGAGCCGGAACATCGCCTGCGCCGCCGTCTGGCCGCCGGCGTTGAAGTCCTCGTGAAACTGGCGGCCGTCGGGGACGGCCACGATGTTCGGCGCGCCGGCGATGATGTCGGTGATCGCGCCCATGGCGTCGGAGTGGTCTGTGATCATGAAGAAGTCGTAGGGCCGTCCAAGCTTCGCCGGCTGGCCGGTGTTCGAGATCACCTGCTCGCCGCGCGCGAAGCGATAGGCGTCGCGGGGCATCAGCCGCGTGCCGGAGCCGCCCGCGTCGACGGAAAGGCCGGTGTGGACGTGGGTGTCGCCGAAGTAGACGTCGGTGGGGAACGCGCGGTCGGCGTAGGGCGAATACGGTCGCCCGGCGAGCGCGTCGCGCGGCCCGGCGAGGCCGGCCGCGTCCTGCGCGTCGGCCGCCTGCGCGAGCAGCGTCATGGCCGCGCCAGCCGCGAGGATCAGCTTCGTCGGCATGATCGTTCTCCTGATCAATCCTTGAGTTTCTTTAATCGTCCGGCATCGCCGCGATCTTGCGCCTTGTCCGCCTTGCCGTCGACCCCGGCGACATCGCGCGCCGTCTCGCCGACGTCGCACCGGTCGCCGACGCCAACCGTCGCCCTGCGGCTGGCGCAACCGGCAGGGGGAGAGGAACGCGCGTCTGTGGCCGCTGTCGGCAATCGCGGCCGCAGCGCTCGGGCTTCTGCCGTGGGCGTATGCGACGACGCCGCAGGACGCCCGCCGGATGGCGACGGTCGGCAAGACCATGACCACCTGTCTGATCGCGATCCCGCTGCTGTCGATCCCGCCGGTCGCGGCCGTCCGTCGGGTCATCCGTCAGGGCGCGACGACTGCGCCGGCGCCGGCGGGGTTCGTCGCCGGCCTCTCGGGATCCGGCCCTTTCTGCGGCGCCCTGCGCGCTCGACCGAATGGAGAATCGTCCGCTGTTCTATGGCGCGCGGCACGACCTCGCGATCATGGGCGTCGCGCTCGAGTCGATACTGGTCGGCGCTCGAAACTTCCGGTGGTGACGATGCCTCGGCGCTTCGGGCGAGCCCCCGGCCGCCGACGCCAGTCGACCGGTTCCTCTTGTCGCTTTGCTGGCGAGCCCCCGGAACGCCGCCAGTCGCGAGGCGGGTGGGCGTGCGGAGCAAGCAGCCATCTGCTGGGCAGACCGCGATGCTCCTCGCTTCGGCCGGCCACCGCGGAGCCGGCGTCGGCGTCCATGGTTTGCTCAAGGTCGAGGCGTCGTCCTGCGTTGCGCAGCTTCCCGCCTCGCTCGTCGGCGCCATGGTGGTTCATCGGCGGACGGCGGCGCCGCGCTTGCGATTGCTGAGGCCTGAAGCAGCGCGCCTTCTTCCCGGGCGATCGCGGCGGCGCCGGCCAGAATGGCCGCGACGCCGTTGGCCGCCGCTGGGACGCCGGCCGCCGATACCAGCGCGCCGACGGCGAGGGAGAACGGCGCGGCGAGCGCAAAGCTCAACGCCGTGACGGCGCCGAGGGTCCGTCCGCGCAGGCGCGGCGGCGCGGCGCTCTGGAAGGCGGCCGAGACCAGCGGCGCGGCGGCCCCGGCGCCGAAGGCCAGCGCGCAGAGGCCGAGCACGGCGGTTTCCGGCCCGGGCGCAAGCGCCAGCGCCGAAGCGCCCGCGGCGCCGACCGCCACGGCCGCGATGAAGATCGAGCGGCGCGGCGTCGCGCCGCTCGCCGCGAAACCCGCCACTGTCCCCGCCGCCCCGCTGAGGCCCGCCGCTCCGAGCGCCGCGCCGAGGGCCTCGGGGCCAGAAGCAGCGAGGGCGGCGGGGGCGATCACGTCCTCCATCGCCTGCCATGCCGCGATAAGGACCGCCGCGGCGCCGGCGAGCAGCGCGAGGTCGCGGCGCCGGCTCACGAAGCGCAGGCCGGCCAGCGGATGACCCGACCGGCGCGCCGCCGCCCCGCGGCGCGGCAAGCACGCCGCCGCAAGCGCGCACGCCACCGCTCCGATAGCGGCGGCGGCGGCCAGGGCCGCCCATGGCTCGACGGCGGCGATCAGGATACCCGCAGCCGGCGCACTCGCGATCGCCGCCACGCCGTTGGCCGCGTCCACCGCGGCGTTCGCCCGCTCCAGTCTCACGCCCGCGCGCGCCGCCGCCTCCGGCAGGAAGGCGTCCCAGGGCGCCGCGACCGCCCCGTCCGGCAGCGTCGCGAGCCCCGCGAGACAGAGAACCAGTC
>CAYGUQ010000520.1:0-3246 GCA_964352995.1 uncultured Rhodobacterales bacterium | reverse complement strand
GGCGCGGCGCATGCGGCCCGCAGCGCGAAGACCGTCGCGCGCGGCGAGGCGACGCCCAGCGCCGCTGCGGCGGCGCAGAGCGCCTCCAGCATGACGTCGGGACAGACGACATGGGGCAGCCGGCGGCGGGCGGCGTCGATCCGCGCGCGGTGATCGGGCGGCGTCGGCCCGGGGCGCAGGCGGTCGAGCGCGAGATCGAAGGCGAGCCGTTCGCGGAGCGCCGGCGGCGCGGCCTCCTCGCTCTCCTCGCCCTCGTCGAGCGCCACCACGCCGAGCCGGGCCGGGACGGCCCCGCCCGCCCCCTCGCGCGCCAGCCGCACGACGCCGTCGTCGAGCGCGGCGCCGAGATGGGCCGCGAGCGTCGCCTGCGCGCGCTCCGCCATCGCCAGCACCGCGACGCCGCCGTCGGCCTCCGCCAGCACGCCGCGGCGCGTCACCGGCCGGCCTGCGCTGAGCGTCGCGGCGAGGTCGAGGCCGCCGAGCAGCCGCTCCTCGGTCACCGAGGCGGGGATGCGCCGGAAGGGCGCGCCCTCCGGCGACCCCGCCGCGAGACGGGCGAGCCAGGCGTCCCGCGCGGGGCCGACGCGGGCCCGCAGCCTGGCGCGGCCGTGGGCCGGGGGGGCCAGCGCCTGCATGTCGGCCGCCGCCGCGGCGTCGGACCAGCCGGCGCGGTCCTCGTCGGCGGCGAAGGTCGCTTCCGGCGCCGCTGACAAGGACGGCGCCGGGGACGGCGCGCGGGCTTCAGGCGCCCGCCTGCGCGCAAAAACCTCGGCCGACGGCGGAGCGGCGGCGCCGGCGACGTCGCCGGCGGGGCGCGGGGCGTCGACCGGCGGCGCCGCGCCTGAAGCCACGTCCGAAGCCGCGCCCGGCGCCGCGGAAGCCTGGACGCGGCCGGGCTTCACGCCGCCAGCACCTCGTCGAGCGCGCGGGCCACGCGCGCGCCCGAGCCCGCCTCGTCGAGCGGATCGCGCCGCAGGCGATGGCGCAGCGCCGAGGGCGCGACGGCGCGCACATGGGCGTCGGTCACGACGCAGGCGCCCTCCAGCGCCGCCAGCGCGCGGGCGGCGCGCAGCAGCGTCAACTCGCCGCGCAGCCCGTCCGCCTTCAGCGCGAGGCAGAGCCGCGCGGCCTTCTCCAGCGCCGCGTCGGGAGCCTCGACGCCCGGCAGGCGGGCGCGCGCGGCGAGGATTCTTTCGCGCACGATCGCCTCCTCTCCAGCCCATTCCGCGACGAAGCCGGCGCGGTCGCGCTCGAAGGCGTCGCGGCGGCGCACGACGAGGATGCGCTCGGCAAGCTCCTTCGGCGTGCTCACCTCGACGGACAGGCCGAAGCGGTCGAGCAGCTGCGGGCGCAGCTCGCCCTCCTCAGGGTTGCCGGAGCCGACGAGCACGAAGCGCGCGGCGTGGCGCACCGACAGGCCCTCGCGCTCCACCACGTTCTCGCCGGAGGCCGCGACGTCGAGCAGCAGGTCGACGAGATGGTCCTCCAGCAGGTTGACCTCGTCGATGTAGAGAAAGCCGCGATGGGCGCGGGCGAGCAAGCCGGGCTCGAACGCCTTCTCGCCGCGGGTCAGCGCGCGTTCGAGGTCGAGCGCGCCGACCACGCGGTCCTCGGTCGCGCCGAGCGGCAGGTCGATCACCGGCGTCGGCGCCTCGACGGCCTTCGCGCGGTCTTCCTCGGGGCAGTCGGGCGCGTCGGGGTCGTCGTTATAGGGCGAGCCGGCGACGACGCGGATCGGCGGCAGCAGCGCCGCCAGCGCGCGCACGGCGGTGGACTTGCCCGCGCCGCGGTCGCCGAAGGCCAGCACGCCGCCGATGGCGGGGTCGACCGCGGCCATCAGCAGGGCGGTCTTCATCTCGTCCTGTCCCACGATCGCGGTGAAAGGAAAAACGGCCATGGGGGCTTGGTCCTTGCGGCTGGTCCGTGGGCGGGTCTCACATCGCGCACTTTCCGCGCTCAGGGGCTGACTGTAAAGCGGGCCTGACAGTCAGCCGCAGCCCCTCCCGCCCAAGGAGCCCCGCCATGGCCGCCCTCCTGCCGCCGGACCGCCCGTCGCGAGACGCCTTTCCCGCCCGCTTCGCCAGCCCGACGCGCTGGCGCGACGACGACGTGTTCGGGCACATGAACAACGTCGTCTACTACGAGCACTTCGACACGGCGGTGAACCGCTGGCTGATCGAGAGCGCAGGGCTCGACGTGCGCGGCGGGCCGGTCATCGGCCTCGTGGCGGAGACGGCGTGCCGCTACTTCGCCCCGGTGGGCTTTCCGCAGATCGTGGAGACGGGCCTGCGGGCCGAGCGCGTCGGGACGAGCTCGGTCACCTACCGCCTCGCTTTGTTCGGCGCGGCGGCGGAGGCTGCGGCGGTCTGCCGCTACGTCCATGTCTATGTCGACCGGGAGACGCGGCGGCCCACGCCGCTGCCGCAGGCGTTCCGGGACGCGCTCGCGACGATCTCCTGAGCCGGCTCAGCGGCCCAGCGCAATCCCCTCGCCGTCGAAGCCGAGGCGATGGCCGAGCTCGGCCAGCGCCCGGCGCGCGGCCGGGCCCCAAGGCGCGGCGCGCGAGACGCAGAGCATCGCCTCGGACCGCAGGATCAGCCCGTCCTCCAGCACGCGCAGGTGGTTGGCGCGCAGGGTCTCGCCGGAAGAGGTGATGTCCACGATCAGCTCGGCGGCGCGGTTTTTCGGCGTCGCCTCCGTGGCGCCCTGGCTGTCGACGAGCCGGTAGTCGGCGACGCCGGCCTGAGCGAAGAAGCGCCGCGTCAGCGCGTGATACTTGGTGGCGACGCGCATCGGCCTGCCATGGCGGGCGCGGAAGGCCGCCGCCGCCTCGTCGAGGTCGTGCATCGTCTCCACGTCCACCCAGAACGCGGGCACGGCGACGATGAGGTCGGCGCGGCCGAAGCCGAGGCGCAGCGGCAGGGCGATGCGCGTCTCGGCGTCGGGGATGTGCTCGCGGATGAGGTCCTCGCCGGTCACGCCGACATGGATCGCGCCCTCGGCGAGCGCGCGGGGGATCTCGCCGGCCGAGAGCAGCGCGAGGCCGGCGTCGGGCAGGCCGGTCACGCTGCCGGCGTACTCGCGCCCCTCCGCGCTGCGCTCCACGCGCACGCCGGCGGCGGCGAAGCGGTCGACCGCATCCTGCTGGAGGCGGCCCTTCGAGGGCAGGCCGAGCGTCAGCATGCGGCGGCCTCCGGCGCGGCGGGCGCATCGGCGAGGCCGCCGGCGGCGAGCAGCGCCTCGGGC
>CAYGUQ010000519.1:0-3246 GCA_964352995.1 uncultured Rhodobacterales bacterium | reverse complement strand
GACCGGCGCGCTTCTCGGGGCCGGCGCCGACCCGCAGGCGCGCGACGCGCGCGGCGAGACGGCGCTGCACATGGCGAGCGACGCCGCGACCGCCGCGCTCCTCGTCGCCGCCGGCGGCGACGCCTGCGGGAAGGACGCCCGCGGCGCCCCGGCGCTCTCCGCCGAGATGCTGGAGCGCATCCGCGTCGAGACGCCCGAACTCTACGGCGTCGCGCGCGCGGCCTTCCTCGACTGCCTCTGAGAGCCCCTGAAACGGAGTTTCGGGTTAGGCTCTAAGGCGTCAGATCGACCAGCCGCCGTCGATCTTGAATTCCGCCCCGGTGACAAAGGCGCTCTCCCTGGCGGCGAGGTAGACGGCGAGCGCCGCGACCTCCTCGGCCTCGCCCACCCGGCCCATCGGCTGGCGGGCGACGAAGGCGGCGCGGTTGTCGTCGTAGGTTCCGGGCAGCGCGCGGATGCGGCCCTCCAGCGACGGCGACTGGATCGTGCCGGGGCAGATCGCGTTGCAGCGCACGCCCTGCTTCACGAAATCCGCCGCGACCGCCTTGGTCAGCCCGATCACCGCCGCCTTGGTCGCGCCATAGGCGGCGCGGTTCGGCGCGCCCTTTATCGAGCCGGCGACCGACGCCATGTTGATGATCGAGCCGCCGCCGCGCGCCAGCATCCCCGGCAGCGCCGCGCGCAGCGTGCGCCACATGCTCTTCACGTTGAGGTCGAAGGAGAAGTCCCACTCGGCCTCGTCGCCGTCGAGCACCGTGCCGTGCGCCACGAACCCCGCGCAGTTGAAGAGCACCGAGACCTCGCCGGCCGCGGCGATGGCCGCGTCGACCGCGGCGCCGTCGCGCACGTCCAGCGTCATGGTCTCGATCCCATGCGCCGCGAGATCCTTCAGCGCGTCGGCGTTCAGGTCCGTCGCGACCACCCGCGCGCCCTCGGCTTTGAACGCCAGCGCCGTGGCGCGGCCGATGCCCGCCCCCGCCGCCGTCAGGAAAGCCGTCTCGCCCGCAAGTCTGCTCATGCCTTGTCCTCCCCCCAGGGTTCGTCGCCGTTCAGGGCGGCGAAGACGTCGCCCATCTGCGGCATCATCTTCTCGCCCATGCCGAGATTGATCCCGGCCTTGAGCGCCTCCATCACGCCGGCGGAGACGAGCCGCGTCGCCCCCTTCGCGTCCGCCATGCGGCTGTAGTACGTGATGTCCTTGAGGCAGTTCGCGAGCGCAAATTTATGCGCGTCGGGAATTCCCTCGCACGGATACTTCGCGAAGTTCTGGAAGTTGCCGCAGTTCATGCCGGAGTTGGTGACGATCTCGCGCAGCGTGTTCGGGTCGGCGCCCATCCGCCTGACCATCGCGAAGGCCTCCGACCACACCGCCGCGTAGCCGACCGCTATGGAGTTGTTGATCAGCTTGAAGGCGTGCGCGGCGCCGGCGGGCCCGTCCACGTCGATGACCACGCTCGCCCAGGCCCCGAGCAGGTCGCGCCACTCCGCGCGCGCGGCGGCGTCGCCCGCGACGTAGGTCGTGAGTTCTCCGTCCCAGGCGTGGGAGGGCGTGCGCGAGAGCGGCGCGTCGATCAGCGTCACGCCGCGGGCCGCGAGATCCTGCGCCAGCCGCGCCGTCACGTCCGGCTCCGACGTCGAGGTGTCGATGATCGCGCGCAGCCGCCCGCCGGCCCGCCCCTCTCCGGCGAGCCCCTCCACCGTCGCCTGCACCTGCGGCGCGCCGGTGACGCAGAGCGCGACGACGTCGCACTGTTCGGTCATATCCGCGAGGCTGGAGACCTCCACCGCGCCGCGCCCGAGGAGATCGTCCACCGCCTCGCGCTTGCGGTGGGCGATGACGCGCAGCGGCCAGCCCTTCTCAACCACGTTCTTCGCCATGCCCCAGCCCATCAGGCCCACGCCGACGAATCCGACAACAGGCTTGCCCGTCTCTGTCGCGGCCATCGCCTCTCTCCCTTCTCAATCGGTTTAAGCGGCGCTACGCTGGGGCGCCGCAGCCCGCGCCGCAAGGCCCGACCTCCTTTACGGCGAGAGAGCGCCCATGCCTGCCGAGACGTCCGACCGTCGCGTCCGATACCAGCCCCAGGCCGAGGGCCGCAGCGCCGTTTCGACCGGATCGGACATTTCCGCACCGCGCCGGGCGCGCCGCGCCGGATCGCCCTGACCATGGCGCGCCCCACGCAGCGCCAGATCGCGGAGAAGCTGGGGCTGTCTCCGGCGACGGTGTCGCTCGCCCTGCGCGACAGCCCGATGATCGCGCAGGCGACGCGGGCGCTGGTGCGCGCCGCCGTCGCAGAGGCCGGCTACGTGCCGAACGTGGCGGCGAGCGCGCTGCGCACCGGACGCACCCGCATCGTCGGCGTCAGCTTCCACAACATCGCCCACCAGTTCTTCGCCGAGATGCTGATCGCGATCGAGGCCGAGCTCGCCGTGGACGGCGTGGCCGTCTTCATCAACAACCATGGCGAGGACCCCGCCTCGCTGGCCCGTTTCGTGGCGAGCCTCGCCGCCCATGGCGCGGAGGGTCTGCTCGTCTCGCCGCCGCCGGGGGCGACGCCGGCGATCTTCGCGCCGTTGCGCGACCAGGGCGCGCCGGTGGTCTACGTCTCGCGCCGGCTGCGCGAGGACGCCCAAGCCGACTACGTGGTGAACGCCGACGCGGTGGCGATCCGCCGCGCCGTCGCGCGGCTGCTGGAGACCGGGCGCCGGCGCCTCGCGCTGCTCGGCGGCATGGACGGCACGACCGTCGCGGAGGACCGCGCCGGCAGCTTCTTCGCCGCATTGGCGGAGGCCGGAGCGCCTGCGACGCCCGACCTCTGGCTGAAGTGCCGTCCGCGGCTGGCCGAAGGCGCGAGCGTCGCGCGCCGCGCCATGGCGGCGGATCCGGCGCCCGACGGGCTGGTGTGCTTCAACGACCTCGTCGCCTTCGGCGCCATGAACACGCTGCGCGCGCTGGGGCTGGAGCCCGGTCGCGACGTCGGCGTCGTCGGCGTCGGCGGAACGGACGAGGCGGCCGCCTTCCATCCCGGCCTCACCACGGTGCTCGACAACCCCGCCAGCATCGGCCGCACGGCGGCGGGCATGCTGCGCGCCCGCATCGAGGCGCCGGACGCGCCGCCGCGCCACGAGACGCTCGATCCCCGGCTGGTGATCCGCGGAAGCTGCCGCGCCGCGCCGCCCGCCATAGCGCAGGGACCCGCCGCCGCCTCCGCTCCCGCCAGCCTTGGCGCCTCCCCGCCCCGCGAC
>CAYGUQ010000518.1:0-3249 GCA_964352995.1 uncultured Rhodobacterales bacterium | reverse complement strand
GCTGAGGCGCCTGCGAGCGCTCCGCGCGACGCGCCGGCGCCGCCCGGGGCCGCGTCGACCTCGCGCATGCCGAAGCGGAGCGCCGCAGGCCGGCGTTCCGAGCGCGTCGTCGGCTGCGTCGTCAACCGGGGCGCGGCGCGGCGCTGGGCGTGGTAGGGTTTTCCCCGACAATCTTCGAGGGACTTGGATTCGCTCAGACGGCGCGCGCGGGCGCGCCACTGGAACGGGAGGATCCGTCGATGCGAGCCAGCAGCGCGGGCGTCGTTCGAGGCGTCGCGGCGCCCAACCCGGTCGGCGCGCTCTTCGCGGCGGCGGCGGCCAGCCGGATGCGCTGTCCCCCCGACAGGGTCCTGCGGATGCAGGGCGATCCCATCGACAGCGTGCTCCGCGTCGAGTCGGGGCTCGTTCGGTGCTGCCTGACGTCGCGCGACGGGCGGCGGCGGATCGTGCGCTTCGCGGGCAAGGGTCGCCTGCTCGGCTTCACCGGGCTCGGCGCCTGGCGGTTCACGGTGGAGGCGGTCGACGCGGTCGTCGCGAGCGCGCTCCCGCTGTCGGCGATCGAGGCGGCGGTGCACGCCGACCCCTGCGTCTGCGACGCGGTGCGCGCGGAGGCGGCGCGCGAGCTCGCCGCGCGGGAGCAGCATCTCGTCATCCTCGCCAGCCGCCATATCGAGGAGCGGCTGCTGTGGTTTCTGGAGTGCTACGCCGCGACGCGGGCGTCGGAGGGCTTCGTCGCCCTGCCGATGCCGCGCCGCGACGTGGCCGACTATCTCGCCATGACGGTGGAGTCGGTCAGCCGCGCCTTCGGCGCGCTGAAACAGGCCGGGCGCGTCGAGATGCTCGGCCCCGCCAAGTTCCGCCTCCGCGGCGGGGGCGTCAGCCGCGCCGCCTGAGCGCGACGCCGGCCGCCGTGCGGCTTGACAGCTTCCGGCCCTTTGCTAGCGTGCTAGCATGTCAGCGACAGGCGAGACCGACGGCCACCGCGGCGCGCAGGCGCTGCAGCCGCTGGACCGGTTCGCGGGTTCGCTCGGGCAGAAGGTCTACGCCGCCCTGCGCCACGCCATCCTGACGCTGGAGCTTCAGCCCGGCGAGGCGCTGCGCAAGCCGGAGCTCTGCGCGCATTTCGCCGTCTCCCGCTCGCCGGTGTCGGACGCGATGCTGCGGCTGGCGGCGGAGGGGCTGGTCGACGTCGCGCCGCAGGCCGGCACCTTCGTCGCGCGCTTCTCGATGAACGACCTGCGCGAGGGCGCCTTCCTGCGCGAGGCCATCGAGGTCGCCGCCGTCGAGCGGGTGGCGTCGCTCGCCGACGCGGCGCAGATCGTCCAGCTCCGCCGCGCGCTCGCCATGCAGGCGGCGCTGGTGGCGGAGGGCGATCACGCAGGCTTCTACGCGCTCGACGGCGAGATGCACGAGATGCTGCTCTCCTTCACCGGCTACCGGCGCGTCGCGCAGGTGGCGCAGACCGCGTGGCACAACGTCAACCGGGCGCGGCGGCTGATCCTGCCGGCGCCGGGGCGGGTGGCGGCCACGCTGGACGAGCACCGCGCCATCGTCGAGGCCGTCGCCGCGCGGGACCCGGACGCCGCGCGCGCCGCAATGCGCGCGCATCTGCGCCAGCTCATCCGCTATCTCGAACCGCTGGAGCGCGAGCGCCCCGACTACTTCGTCCCGTCCTGAGCAAGCGCCGGACCGCCGCGCGCCAGAGAGGCCCGATGCCAGATCTCCCCAACCGGCCGCGCTACGCGGCCCGCCTCAACGCCTTCGGCGCCCGCGACGGGGTGGCCGAGATGATCCGCCGCGCCGCCGCCGTCCCCGGCCTCGACGCGGCGGACCTGAACTATCCCGACCATTTCGAGGGGCGCGCGCCCGAGGCGCTGGCCGCCATGCTGGCCGACGCCGGCATGGCGCTCAACGGCCTGGCCATGCGCTATTACGGCGACCCGCGGCTGAAGCTCGGCGCCTTCACCCATCCCGACCCCGCCGTGAGGCGCTCGGCCATCGACCTCACCCGGCGCGGCCTCGACGCGCTGGCGGCCATGGGCGGGCGGCTGATGACGGTCTGGGCCGGGCAGGACGGATGGGACTACGCCTTCCAGGCCGATCACGCGCGCCTGTGGGACATGACGGCCGAGGCGCTGGGCGAACTCGCCGACCACGACCGCGGCCTCGACGTCTCGGTGGAGTACAAGCCCAACGAGCCGCGCGCCTTCTCGGTGCTGCCCGACATGGCGACGACGCTGCTGATGCTGTCGGCGCTGCGCCGCGAGAACCTCGGCGTCACGCTCGACTTCGCCCACGCCCTCTACGCCGGCGAGAGCCCGGCGCGGGCGGCGACGCTGGCGGCGCGATCCTCGCGGCTGCTGGGCGTCCACCTCAACGACGGCTACGCCAAGCGCGACGACGGGCTCATCGCCGGCGCCGTGCACCCGGCGCAGACCGTCGAGCTGTTCGTCGCGCTGGAGCGCATGGGCCATGACGGGGTGATCTATTTCGACACCTTTCCCGACGCCTCCGGAACCGACGCCGCGCAGGAGGCCGCCGCCAGCATCGCCCTCGTGGAGCGCCTGCGCGCCGTCGCGCGCGATCTGGCGGCCGACCCGGAGATGGCCGCCGCGACCGCGCGCCAGGACGCGCCGGCGACGCAGCGCATCCTCGCGCGCGCGCTCTACGGGGCCTGAACGGTGGGGGAGGGTCGGCGCGTCGACGTCCTCGTCGCAGGCGCGCTGCACCATGACGTCGTGGTGGACGCGCCGCGGCTGCCGGCGCTCGACGAGACGCTGATCGGCGCCGCCGTCGACTACCGCCTCGGCGGCAAGGGCGCCAATCAGGCCGTCGCCGCGGCGCGCATGGGCGCGGCGGCCGCGATGGCCGGCCGCGTCGGGGCCGACGCCGCCGGCGCGGCGATGCTCGCGGCGCTGGACGCGGCTGGGGTCGACCGGCGACAGGTGCGGCGGGGCGACGGCGCCTCGGGCATGAGCGTCGCGATCTGCGCGCCGGGCGGGGACTACGCCGCGGTCGTGGTCTCGGGCGAGAACGCGGGCTTCTCGGGGGGCGACGTCGCGCTGCCGGCCGGGCTCAGGCTGCTGCTGCTCCAGAACGAGACGCCTGAGGCCGCCAGTCTGGCGCTGGCGCGCCGCGCGCGGGCGGCGGGGGCTGAGGCGCTGCTGAACGCCGCGCCGTGGCGGCCGATCCCTCCGGCGCTGGCGGGCGACCTGGCGCTGATCGTCGCCAACCGCGTGGAGGCGGCGC
>CAYGUQ010000517.1:0-3252 GCA_964352995.1 uncultured Rhodobacterales bacterium | reverse complement strand
CCCTTCGAGCCGATGGACCCGCGCCCGTCGTCGCGCGCCGCGGGCGTCATTCCGCCGCCATGCGGTGGCCTTCCACCGTCGCCAGCGGGAACACCTTGCCTGGGTTGAGCAGCCATTTCGGGTCGAACACGTCCTTCACCGCCATCTGGGCGGTCATGTCCTCGGCGGTGAACTGAGCGGTCATCAGTTCGCGCTTCTCCACGCCCACGCCGTGCTCGCCGGTCAGGCAGCCGCCGACCTCGACGCAGAGCCGCAGGATGTCGGCGCCGAACTCCTCGCATTTCTCAAGATCGCCGGGCTTGTTGGCGTCGAACATGATCAGCGGGTGCATGTTGCCGTCGCCGGCGTGGAAGATGTTGGCAACGCCGAGCCCGTACTGCGCGCTCAGCGCCTCGATGCGCGACAGCACTTCCGGCAGAGCGCCGACCGGGATCGTGCCGTCGAGGCACATGTAGTCGGAAATCTGGCCCATCGCGCCAAAGGCGGACTTGCGGCCGAGCCAGATCGCGGCGGCCTCCTCCGGCGTCGCGGCCTCGCGCACGGCGAGCGGCGCGTGCCTGTCGGCGATGGCCTTGATGCGGGCGAGCTGGTCGTCGATCTCGGCCGGGCTGCCCTCCACCTCCACGATCAGCAGCGCGCCGGCGTTCAGCGGATAGCCCGCCTGAGCGAAGTCCTCGCAGACGCGGATCGCCGGGCCATCCATGAACTCCAGCGCGACGGGGATGACGCCGGCGCGGATGATGTCGGCCACGCAGGCGCCGGCCACCGCGCTGCTCTCGAACCCGAAGAGGATGGGGCGCGCGCCTTCGGGCGCGGCGAGGATGCGCAGCGTCGCCTCGGTGACGACGCCGAGCTGCCCCTCCGAGCCGCAGATCACGCCCAGCAGGTCCAGCCCGGCCGCGTCGAGATGCGCGCCGCCGATCTCCATCACCTCGCCCTGCATGGTGACGAAGGTGACGCCGAGCAGGTTGTTGGTGGTCACGCCGTACTTGAGGCAGTGCGCGCCGCCGGAGTTCATCGCGATGTTGCCAGCGATGGCGCAGGCGAGCTGAGACGACGGGTCGGGCGCGTAGAAGAAGCCCTCGCCCTGCACCGACTGCGTCACCGAGATGTTCGTCACGCCGGTCTGCACGCGGATCACGCGGTCCTCAAGGCTCGTCTCCAGCACGCGGTTGAGGCGCGCGACGCCGAGGATCACGCTGTCGGCCGTGGGCAGGGCGCCGCCCGCGAGCGAGGTGCCCGAGCCCCGCGGCACCACCGGCACGCCCTCTTCCCAGCAGACGCGCAGGGCGCTCGCGACCTCCTCGGTGGTGCGCGGCAGCACCACGGCGAGCGGCGGGCAGCGATAGGCCGAGAGCGCGTCGCATTCGTAGACGACGAGCTCCTCTGGCGCGTCGATCACGGCGTCGTCGGGCAGCACGGCGCGCAGGCGATCAGCGACGGCGCCGCGGCGCGCGAGGATTTCGGGGTCCGGGGTCGGCATGCGCATCGGGATGTCTCCGGCTCGCGTCGCTTGGGCGGCCAGAGTATAGCGCTGCGGCCGCCCCGCACCATAGCGCAGGGTCGCAGGCGGCGCGTCCGCCCGGCCTGAGGCGGGCGCGCGGGCGGAACCCGGGCGAGGTCAGGAAGCCCCGACCGGCCCGACAGCCATCGGCAGGAACGCCGCGAACGCTGTCGCGCCGCGGCGTCGCGAGCAGGTTCCCGTGGCCCCGGTCGAGGGGCCGGCGTCATACGGCGGGTTCGAGCAGCCCCTGCTCCGCCGCCAGCTCGCGCATCCTGTTCTGGAGCTTCTCGAAGGCGCGGCTCTCGATCTGGCGGATGCGCTCGCGGCTGACGTTGTAGACCTCGCTGAGCTGCTCCAGCGTCACGGGCTCGTCCTTGAGCTTGCGCTCGGTGAGGATGTGGCGCTCACGCTCGTTGAGCGCGCTCATGGCGCGGATCAGGAGGTCGCGGCGCTGGTCGAGCTCCTGCTGCTCGGCGAAGCGCGAGGCCTGGTCGGCGTCGTCGTCGGTCAGCCAGTCCTGCCACTCCGCGGCGCCCTCGCCCTCGGCGGAGACCGGCGCGTTGAGCGAGGCGTCGCCGCCGCCGCCCAGACGACGGTTCATCGACACGACCTCGTCGACGGTGACGCCGAGATCGGTCGCGATGCGCTCGACGTTCTCGGGCCGGAGATCGCCCTCCTCAAGCGCGCCGATGCGGTTCTTGGCCTTGCGCAGGTTGAAGAACAGCTTCTTCTGCGCCGCCGTGGTGCCCATCTTCACGAGGCTCCATGACCGCAGGATGTATTCCTGGATCGCGGCGCGGATCCACCACATCGCATAGGTCGCGAGGCGGAACCCCTTTTCGGGGTCGAAGCGCTTCACCGCCTGCATCAGGCCCACGTTCGCCTCGGAGATCACCTCCGCCGTCGGCAGGCCGTAGCCGCGATAGCCCATGGCGATCTTGGCCGCGAGGCGCAGGTGGGACGTCACCATCTTGTGCGCCGCCTCGCTGTCGCCATGGTCGGCCCACGCCTTCGCGAGCATGTACTCTTCCTGCGGCTCCAGCATCGGGAACTTGCGGATTTCCGAGAGATACCGGCTCATCCCCTGCTCCGGCGACGGGGCCGGAAGATTCGCGTAAGACATGGTTCCCTCCGAGCGCTGCGCGCGATCAAATCCCGACCGCGGCGGTATGGCGTCAGTTATGAACGCTCCATTAACGCGGCAAGGCCGTTAAAGTATCCTTAAGGAAACGATCAGGTGAGCGAGATCGTCCGGCGGCGCGGCCTCGAAACGCACCGGGCGGCCGTCGTCGGGGTGGCGGAAGCCGAGCGTCGCGGCGTGGAGCGCCTGGCGCGAAAACCCGTCGAGCGCCGGATGGCCGCCGCGCCCGCGCCCATAGGTCTGGTCGCCGGCGAGCGGATGGCCGACATGCGACAGGTGCACCCTGATCTGGTGCGTCCGTCCCGTCTCCAACCGGCAGCGCAGCAGCGCGGCGACGGGCCGCGCGGCCGGGCCGAAGCGCTCCAAGGTCTCGACGCGCGTGACGGCGCGGCGGCCGGAGGCGTCGACCGCGATCTTCTTGCGGTCGCTGCGGCTGCGCGCCAGCGCCGCCTCGATGCGGATGATCCCGCCCGCCTCGAAGGAGGTCGCGGGCAGCCCGGCCAGGCGCGCGTCGGCGCGGTCGGGCGCGCCGCGGACGACGGCGAGATAGCTGCGCTCGAGGTCGTGGGCGGCGAACTGCGCCGAAAGCGCTGCGTGGGCGGCGTCG
>CAYGUQ010000516.1:0-3252 GCA_964352995.1 uncultured Rhodobacterales bacterium | reverse complement strand
CGGCCGCGCGGCCGGGCATCTCCAGCGTCACGTAGAGCAGGAAGCGGTCGAGCTGCGCCTCGGGCAGCGGAAAGGTGCCCTCATGCTCGATGGGGTTCTGGGTGGCGACCACCATGAACGGGTCCGGCAGCGGGCGGGTGACGCCGCCGCTCGTGACCTGATGCTCGGCCATCGCCTCAAGCAGCGCCGACTGCACCTTCGGCGGCGCGCGGTTGATCTCGTCCACCAGCACCAGCGAGGCGAAGACGGGCCCCGGCGCGAAGTCGAACGCGCCCGTGTCGGGGCGATAGACCGCGGCGCCGGTCAGGTCGGCGGGCATGAGGTCGGGCGTGCACTGGATGCGGTTGAAGCCGCCCTCGACGCCCATGGCGAGGCGCTTGACCGCGCGCGTCTTGGCGAGGCCCGGCGCGCCCTCCAGCAGAACGTGCCCGCCGGCGAGCAGACCGACCAGAAGGCGCTCGACGAGCCGCTCCTGGCCGATCAGCGCGGCGGTCATCGACGCGCGCAGCCCGTCCACGAGGGCGTGGAGATCGTCGGCGCCCGAGGACGCATCGGTTCGGACGTTCACCGCCTCTGACCCTTTCCGTCGCGTTTCTCATCCCATGAGAGGCGGAGGCTAGGGCCGCAAGGACGGGTTGTCGATGGCGGCGGCGACGCCGACGGGCCCGCACTGCACAAGGAGGGGGCCGCCGCAGCCGCGACGCCCCCCCCGTGGAATACGCCGCGAGGGCGCGAATCAGCGATGCGAATCAGATCGATTCGGCGATCCAGTTGGAGATCGCGGTCTTGGGCGCCGCGCCGACCTTGGTTGCGGCGACCTTGCCGTCCTTGAACAGCATCAGCGTGGGAATGCCGCGCACGCCATACTTCGACGGCGCGCCGGGGTTATCGTCGATGTTGATCTTGGCGATCTTCACCTTGCCGTCCATCTCGCCGGCGATTTCTTCAAGCGCCGGGCCGATCTGCTTGCAGGGGCCGCACCATTCGGCCCAGAAATCAACCACGACCGGCGTGCCGGACTTGAGCACGTCGGACTCGAAACTGTCGTCCGTAACCGAGACCGTCGTCATGGCTCGCTCCTTGGGTGGCGGGCGTTCGCGCCCGGGAGTGGTGAAGCTATGGACGGCCCCGGGGGCGGTCAAGAAGCGCGCGCCCGCCGCAGGCGCGCAGCGGGGTTGCGTCCGATGCGCCCCTGCGCGACGCGAAGTCGTTGACGCGAGGCCGCCGGCGGCTAGCTTCGCCGCGACCCAATCGAGGAGCGAGCAGATGAAATTCGGCATCGGACAACCGGTTCGCCGCAAGGAGGATGCGCGCTTCCTCACCGGCCGGGGCGCCTATGTGGACGATCTCGCCCCGCGCGACGCCCTGCGCGCCTTCGTGCTGCGCAGCCCCGTCGCGCACGCCCGGCTGACCGTGACGGACGTCGAGGCCGCCCGCGCCGCGCCGGGCGTGCGCGGCGTCTGGACCGGGGCGGACGTCGCCGGCAGGCTCGCGCCGCTCGCCTCCAGCTTCCAGCTGGACGGCGCGCTCGAGGCCGCCGCCCTCAAGACGGCCCAGCCGCATCTCGCCGTCGACAGCGTGCGCTACGTCGGCGAACCGGTGGCGCTCGTCGTCGCTGAAACGCTCGCGGCGGCGCGCGACGCCGCCGAACTGATCGGCGTGGAGTACGAGGATCTGGCGCCGGTGGTCCGCCCGGAGGATGCGCTGGCCGGAGGCGCGCCGCAGCTTCACGCCGCCGCCGCCGGCAACCGCGCCTATCTTTGGGAGCTGGGCGACGCCGCGGCGACCGACGCGGCGTTCGCGCAGGCCGCCCATGTCGCGCGCGTGACGGCGGTCAACCAGCGCGTCGTGGTGGCCTCGATGGAGGCGCGCGCGGCCACGGCGCGCTACGACGCGGCCTCGGAGCGCTGGGAGGTCTGGATCGGCAGCCAGGGCGCCCACGGCGCGCGCGGCCGGCTCGCGGCGGCGCTGATGGTCAAGCCCGACCGCATCCGCGTGCACACGCCGGACGTCGGCGGCGGGTTCGGCATGAAGCTGATGGGCCACCCCGAGCACGGGCTCGTCGCCTTCGCCGCGAAGGAGCTGGGCGCGACGGTGCGCTGGATGGCCGAACGCTCCGAGGCGATGCTGTCCGACGCGCAGGGCCGCGACCTGACGACGGACGCCGAGGGCGCCTTCGACGCCGAGGGCCGGCTGCTGGCGTTCCGCTGGCGCTCGCGCTCAAACCTCGGCGCCTACTGCTCCTCGATGGGCGCCTTCGTGCACACCGCGGCCTCGGCGCCGATCACCGGCGGCATGTACCGGCTGCCGGCGATGCACTCTCGCGTCGAGGGCGTCTTCACCAACACGCCGCCGACCGACGCCTATCGCGGCGCCGGCAGGCCCGAGGTCATCTACGTCACCGAGCGCCTGATGGAGCGCGCCGCGCGCGACATGGGCGTCGATCCGGTGGAGTTGCGGCTGAAGAACCTGCTCACGCCGCAGGAGCTGCCGCACGAGACGCCGGGCGGGATGGTGTTCGACAGCCTCGATCCGGCCGCCAACGTGCTGGCCGTGGTCGAGGCCTCCGACCGCGCCGGCTTCGCGGCGCGGCGGTCGGCGGCGGAGGCGCGGGGCTGCGCGCTGGGCTGGGGCCTCGCCTACTACATGGAGCGCACCGGCGGCGGCCCCTCCGAGCGCGCGGTCATCGCGCTGGGGCCGGACGGGCGCGCGGTGATCACCGTCGGCACCCAGTCGAACGGCCAGGGCCACGAGACCGCCTGGTCGCAGATCGCGCATCAGGAGCTCGGGCTCGACTTCGACAGCATCAGCCTCGCCGCGGGCGACAGCGACGCCCTGCCGCTCGGCGGCGGCACCGGCGGCTCGCGCTCGCTGATCATGGCGAGCCGCACCATCGTCGCGGCCTCCGCCGACATGGTCGCCAGGGCGAAGGCGCTGGCCGCCGACCGTCTGGAGGTCTCCGAGGCGGACGTCGCCTTCCAGGCCGCCGAGGGCGGCGTCTTCCGCATCGTCGGCACCGACCGGTCCGTGACGCTGGTGGAGCTCGCCGCCGAGCATGGCGGGCTGACCGGCGAGGGCGGGGTGGACGACCGCGTCTCCACCCACCCCAACGGCGCCCATGTCGCCGAGGTCGAGATCGAGCTCGACACCGGCCGCATGAAGCTCGCGCGCTACACCATGGTCGACGATTTCGGCCGGCTGGTGAACCCGCTGCTGGTCGAGGGGCAGGTCCATGGCGGGGTGGCGCAGGGG
>CAYGUQ010000515.1:1580-3261 GCA_964352995.1 uncultured Rhodobacterales bacterium | reverse complement strand
CGCCAGCGCCCGGTGCAGCGAGATCGGCTCGGGCGTCGTCGCCGCGAGGGCGGCGGTCACCGCGCCCTCCACCCCGATGGTGCCGAGATTGGCCGCCCGCAGCCCCATCGCCGCCCAGAGCTGGCGCGTGAAGCTCGCCACCGAGGTCTTGCCGGCTGTGCCGGTGACGGCGACGAGCGTCTCGGGCTGGGCTGCGAAGAACCGCGCCGCCGTCAGCGCGAGGCGGCGCCGCGGGTCGGCGTCGACGATGAAGGGAACCGGGAAGCCGCCGACGTCCTCGCGGGCGCGCAGCGCGCCGTCGAGGCTGCAGATCACCGCGACCGCGCCCATGCGCAGCGCGTACTGCGCGAACTCCGCGCCGTCGAGCGCGCCGCCCTTCAGCGCGGCGAAGACGAAGCCGGGCTTCGTCTCGCGGCTGTCCACGCACAGGCCCGCGACCGCCGTCGAGGGGTCGGGCGCGGGGCCGAGGATCAGGCCGTCGCAGAGGCCGAGGCTGTGGAGCGTCGCCATCGGCCCCTCATCCGCCATTGGCCGCGAGCAGCGCGCCCGACGCCGCGCCTTCGGCGGCGTCGGGGAAGCGCGGCTTCAGCCCGAGCAGCGGCGCGAGCCTGCGGATCGCCTCGCCCGCGGCCGGGGCGGCGATGGCGCCGGCCGTGCGGCGCGGCTTCGGCCCCGTCGTGTCGGCGCCCTCGTCGATGGAGAGCACCAGCACATAGGCGGGCTCGTCGATCGGGAACACGCCGGCGAAGGTCGCGAGCGTCCGCTCGCTGTCGTAGCCCGGGCCGTTGCGGTTCAGCTTCTCCGCCGTGCCGGTCTTGCCGCCGACGGGATAGCCCGGCACGTCGGCGCTGCGCCCGCTGCCGCGGGTCACGACGGCGCGCAGCACCTCGCGCATGTGCTCGGAGGCGCGGGCGGAGAGCACGCGCGCCTCCTCGCCCGGCGGCGCGGCGTCGGGGTCGAGCGTCGGGCGCACGCGGAAGCCCCCGTTGACGAGCGCGGCGTAGCCCGCGGCCAGATGCACCTGGCTCGTCGAGACGCCGTAGCCGAAGCTGGCGGTGATGGTGGAGACCTCCGACCAGCGCTTCGGCAGCTTCGGCGCGCCGAGCCCCGCCTCCGGCAGCTCCAGCGTCGAGGGCTCGGTGATCCCGATGTCGCGCAGGAAGCCCTGGTAGGGCGCGGCGCCCACGGCCAGCGCGACGCGGGCTGTGGCGACGTTGGAGCTCTTGGCCATCACGTCGGAAATCGCCATCTCGTCGGGCATCCGGTAGTGGTCGCGAAAGCGGTGCCGGCCCCACACGAGCGGCCCCTTCGCGTCGATCATGTCGTTCATGCCGATGACGCCGCGGTCGAGCGCGAGCGCGGCCACGAACGGTTTGAAGACCGAGCCGAACTCGTAGACGTCCTGCGCCGGGCGCACCCGCATCCGCAGCGCCTCGTCGGGGTCCGCCAGCGAAGGCGGGTCGTTGGGGTCGAAGTCGGGCAGTGAGACCAGCGCGGCGACGGCGCCGGTGCGCACGTCCATCAGCGTCGCGAAGACGGCGGTGGCGTTGGTCGCGGCGCGGGCGGCCTCCAGCGTCTCGGTCAGCGCCGCCTGCGCGCGCAGGTCGATGGAGAGGCGCAGGGGCGCGCCTTCGCGGGCGGGGTCGCGCAGCTCGGCGTCGTGCTGCAGCTCGGCGCCGGC
>CAYGUQ010000515.1:0-1480 GCA_964352995.1 uncultured Rhodobacterales bacterium | reverse complement strand
GCGCGCGCCGAAATAGAGGCCCGGCAGGCCGAGGTCGTGCAGCGTCTGGCGCTCCTCCGGCGTGACCGGGCGCTTGATCCAGGCGAAGCGCCGCCCGGCGGTGAGCCTGTCGCGCAGCGCGCCTTCGTCGAGGCCGGGCAGGGCGGCGGCGATGCGCCCGGCCGCGCGGCCGGGCGCGTCCATCTCGTGCGGGTGGGCGTAGGCCGACCACGCCGGCAGGTTCATCGCCAGCGGCCGGCCGGCGCGGTCGACGATCTCGGCGCGCTCGGCGTAGACCGGCCCGGCGTCGACGCTGCGCGGCTCGACCGGCTCGGCGAGCGCAAGGCTCGCCATGCGCAGCGCGACGGTGAGAAACCCCATCGCGAAGACGCCGGCGACCAGCGCGAGGCGCCATTCGGCCTGCGCAGAGGGCGTCTCCTCCTCCCTGCGGCGCTGGGCCGCCCCGCTGAGCAGCGCGGCGAGCGGCTCGGGGGTGGTGAGCGGCAGGCGCCCGTCGGGCCTTGCGTCGGGTCTTGGGTCCGGGCGGTCGAGCGGCCGGGCGTCGAGGCTGTCCGCCGCGAGCGCGTCGGGGTCGACGTCGGGATGCGCGCCGAGGCGGGTTCCGGGTTCGCGCAGGCTCATGGCGCGGCCTCCTGGGCCATGAAGACGGCGGGGTCGGCCCGCGCCCAGAACGCCTCCGGCGGCGGCGTCGGCAGGGCGTCGAACGCCGCGAACGCGTCGGCCGAGAGCGGCGCGAGCGACAGGTCGGCCCCGGTCGCCGCGGCGAGCCTGCGCAGACGGTCGGGCGCGGAGAGATGGGCGATCTCGGCGCGCAGCACGACGATGGCCTCGCGCTCGCGCCGGATCTCGCCGCGCAGGGCGGCGACGCGGTCGAGCCCCTCCTGCGCGGCGTAGTTGACCCTGTAGGCCCACACCGCGCTGGCGGCGACCAGCGCGGCGGCGGCGAAGTAGAGCGGCCCCCTCATGGCGCGCCCCGCGCCGCGCGCAGGCCCATGGCCGCGAGGTCGAGCGCCGGCGCGCCCAGCGCCGCGGGGTCGACGGGGCCGGCCGGCGCCGCGGTGCGCCGCGCCGCGCGCAGCTTGGCCGAGCGCGCCCGCGGATTGCGGCGCACCTCCTCCTCGCCCGGACCCTCGGCGCGGCGGGTCAGCAGTTCGAAGCGCGGCGCGTCCTGCGTCGTCTCCGGCGCGTGGCGCGAGGCGCGCGGCGCGCGGCCTCCGCGCAGCTGGAGGAAGCGCTTGACGATGCGGTCCTCCAGCGAATGGAACGTCACGACCGCAAGCACGCCGCCCTCGCCGAGCGCGCGCTCCGCCGCCTGCAGCGCCTCGGCGAGCTCGCCCAGCTCGTCGTTGACTGCGATGCGCAGCGCCTGGAAGCTGCGGGTGGCGGGATGGATCTGCCCCGGCCGCTGCCGCGGCAGCGCGCTCGCGACGACTTCGGCGAGCCGCGCCGTCGTCTCGATCGGCGCCTCCGCGCGGGCGCG
>CAYGUQ010000514.1:0-3270 GCA_964352995.1 uncultured Rhodobacterales bacterium | reverse complement strand
GACGCGGTCGACGCGATGGGCGCCGAGGTGGACGCGTTCCTCGGCCGGAGGGCGAGGCGGGCGGCCGCCGGCCGCGAAGACGTCAGCCGCGCGGAGCGCTGGGCGGAGGGCGTCGCGCTTTCCATCGGCTGCCTGACGGCGGGGCTCGGCCTCGTCGTCGCCGTCATGATTCGCAGGCGGCTGCTCGGGCCGATGGGCGACGCGACCGAGGCGCTGCGCCGCCTCGCGGGCGGCGAGCTCTCCGTGGACGTGGCCGGCGCGGACCGCCAGGACGAGATCGGCGATCTCGCGCGCGCCTTCGCGGCCTTCAAGGCGGCCGCCCACGCAAAGACCGAGGCCGAGGAGGCGGCCGAACGGGGTCGCGCCGAAGCGGAGGCGGAGCGGGCGCGCAACGAGGCGGCGCGCCGCGCGGCCGCAGAGGAGCAGGCGACCGTGGTGCGCGAGATCGGCGAGGGCCTCTCGAAACTGCGCGCGGGCGACCTGACCTGCGCCCTGCCCCGCGCCTTTCCCGGCGATTACGACCGGCTGCGCACCGACTTCAACGCCGCGGTGGAGGAGCTGCGCGCCGCAATGACGACGATCCAGGAGGCGACCTCGGGCATCCGCTCCGGCTCCAGCGGCATCTCCGACGCCGCGCTCGACCTGTCGAGCCGCACCGAGCGGCAGGCCGCGGCGGTGCATGAGACGGCGACCGCGCTCGACGAGATCACCGCCTCGGTGAAGCAGACCGCCGACGGCGCCGCCCACGCCAGCGCCGTCGTCGCCGCCGCAAACAAGGACGCGCTGAAGTCGGGCGACGTCGTGCGCTCGGCGGTGGAGGCGATGCGCGGGATCGAGGCCTCCTCGGGCCAGATCTCGCAGATCATCGGCGTGATCGACCAGATCGCGTTCCAGACCAACCTGCTGGCGCTGAACGCGGCGGTCGAGGCGGCGCGCGCCGGCGAGGCGGGGCGCGGCTTCGCGGTGGTGGCGCAGGAAGTGCGCCATCTCGCGCAGCGCTCCGCCGAATCGGCGCTGGAGATCAAGAAGCTGATCGAGACCTCCGGCGAGCAGGTCGGCGCGGGCGTGGCCCTCGTCGGCCAGACCGGCGAGGCGCTGACGCGCATCGTCGAGCAGGTCTCGCAGATCAACGGGGTCATCGCCGAGATGAACGCCTCGACGCGCCGCCAGGCGGACGGGCTCGGGCAGGTCAACGACGCCGTCAGCGGCATCGGCCAGACCACCCAGCAGAACGCCGCCATGGTGGAGGAGACCACGGCGGCGGCGAGCGAGCTCGCCGCGAACGCCGACGGTCTCGCCACGCTCATCGGTCGCTTCCGCATCGACGCCGCGATGCGGCGCGCGGCCTGACGGTGCGGAGCCGCTCCCCCCAGTAGCCCGAACTGCGCGATCCCCCCTGTCGGGGGCTCG
Organism: uncultured Rhodobacterales bacterium; assembly: GCA_964352995.1. Lineage (GTDB taxonomy): Bacteria > Pseudomonadota > Alphaproteobacteria > Rhodobacterales > Rhodobacteraceae > Rubrimonas. Next base: position 1,860 of record CAYGUQ010000514.1, on the reverse strand, counting down.
CGCCGCTGCGCTAGCCTGTCTCATCGATTCTCGAAGGACGTCGCGCAGCATGAGTTCTCCCGCAGACACCGCGTTCGACGCCGGCGGCGCGCTGATCGTCGGCGCCGGGCTCGCGGGTCTCTTCACCGCCCTGAAGATGGCGCCCGCAGCCTGCGTGGTGCTCTCGCCCGACCCGCTCGGCGCCGGGGCCTCCAGCGCATGGGCGCAGGGCGGCGTGGCGGCGGCCATCGGCGTCGGCGACAGCCCCGAGGCCCATGCGCGCGACACCGTCGCGGCCGGCGCCGGCGGCGTCGACCCCGAGGTGGCGCTCGCCGTCGCGCGGGAGGCCGGGGCCCGGATCGACGACCTGCTGGAGTACGGCGCGCCCTTCGATCGGGACGCGGACGGGCGGCTCGCCCAGTCGCGCGAGGCGGCCCATTCCTTCGCCCGCATCGTGCGCGTGAAGGGCGACGGCGCCGGCGCGGCGATCATGGCCGCGCTCATCGCCGCCGCGCGCGCCGCGCCCTCGATCACGGTGATCGAGGGCGTGCGCGCGGGCGACCTGCTGGTGGAGGACGGCCGCGTCGCGGGCGTCATCGCCGCGCGCGCCGACGACCCCTACGGCGAGCCCCTGTCGTTCCGCGCACGCGCGACGGTGCTCGCGACGGGCGGCGTCGGCGGGCTCTACGCCGTCACGACCAACCCGCCCTCGGTGCGCGGGACGGGGCTGGGCATGGCGGCGCGCGCCGGCGCGACCATCTCCGACCCGGAATTCGTGCAGTTCCATCCCACCGGCCTCGCGGTCGCGACCGACCCGGCGCCGCTCGCCTCCGAGGCGCTGCGCGGCGAGGGCGCGACGCTGATCGACGCGGCGGGCGCGCGGTTCATGCTCGACGTCCATCCCGACGCCGAACTCGCCCCGCGCGACGTGGTGGCCCGGGCGATCCACGCCCGCGTCAGCCGGGGCGAGCCTGTCTTTCTCGACGCGCGGGACGCCGTGGGCGCACGGTTCCCCGAGCGCTTCCCGACCATCGACGCCCATTGCCGCGCCGCCGGGATCGACCCGACGCGCGAGCCCATCCCGGTGGCGCCGGCCCAGCACTACCACATGGGCGGCGTTCGGACCGACGCGCGCGGCCGGACCTCGCTGCCGGGCCTCTGGGCCTGCGGCGAGACGGCGCGCACGGGCCTGCACGGCGCCAACCGCCTCGCCTCGAACTCGCTGCTGGAGGCGCTGGCCTTCGGCGCGCGCATCGCGGTCGACCTTCAGGGGCTGGACGCGCCCGCATCCCCGCCGCGGCGGCCGGCGCCCGCGCCGCTTCGCTCGCGCGCCGCAGCCGCCGTCGACGTCGCCGCCGAGACCGCCGCCCTGCGCCGGGCGATGAGCGATCTGGTGGGCGTGGAGCGCGACGCGGAGGGCCTGACGGAGGCGCTGCGCCGCATCGCGGCCTTCGAGCGGGCGACAGCGCCGCGCTCGCGCGACTGCCTCAACATGGCCGCCGCCGCCACGCTGATCGCCGCCGCCGCCCTGCGGCGGGAGGAGAGCCGGGGCGGGCACTGGCGGCGCGACTTCCCCGTCGCGGGGGCCGGGGGTGGCGGCACCCGGCGGCACCTGGATGACCGCGATCCCCCCGCCCGATCAACCGCAGGCCCCAGCGACGTGGAGGTCGAGATTACCCCATCGGGCGAGACGATCACCGTCGAGAAGGGGAGCGGCACAGTTGCCGTGGGGACAGACACGGCGCCAGATGTAGGCACGTTTCGCACGGCATTCGACACCACGGGCGATTATACCCTTGCGTTCATCAGCACGGGGGATGGGTCTGTCGCGGGTGGCGGGTCGGTTGAAGATGGGGGCACCTATTCCACCGGCGTCTTTTA
>CAYGUQ010000513.1:0-3277 GCA_964352995.1 uncultured Rhodobacterales bacterium | reverse complement strand
CATCGGCGACATGATCTCGCCGTTCAAGGCGGCGCTGGGGCTGGATTACCGCGCTCTCGAGGACCGTCTGGCGGCCGCCGTGCACATCCGCTTCGGGCTGCCGCCGGCGCCTTCGGCGGCGCTGAAGGCGCGGATCAAGCGCGCCGACCGGGCGAGCGCGTGGCTGGAGGCGACGCAGCTCGCGGGATTCTCCGAGGCCGAGGCCGGGCGCTTCTTCGGGCGGCCGCGCTCCGGAGGGTGGCGGGAGATCCGGCTCGACCCGATGCCGCCCGCCGCCGCCGCCGCGGCCTTCCTGCGCCGCTTCGCCGCGCTGAGCGCCGCGCCGTGAGCGGGGTGCGCGCCGTCCGGCTGGAGCTCAGCGCCGTCATCATGGCGCTCGCGGAGGGGCGGCGCGGGCTGCAGCCGGTCGTCGCGACGACGCGCGCCGCCGGACCGCGCGACCTGCCCACCGCCGCCTTCGACCCCGACCGCCACCGCACGCTGGAGCTCGCCCTGCGCGACTGGGTCGCCGAGAGCGCGGGCGTCACCCTCGGCTACGTCGAGCAGCTCTACACCTTCGGCGACCGCGCGCGCGCCGCGCCGAGCGGGAACGCGGCGGCGGCGCATGTCGTCTCGGTCGGCTATCTCGCGCTGGCCCGCCCGCAGGAGGCCGCAGGCCCGGCCGTGGGCTGGACGCCGTGGCGGCGGCATTTCCCGTGGGAGGACGCCCGCGCGGCGACCTCCGGCGACGCGCCAGAGGCGCATGGCCGCCCGCCGATGGTGGACGAGGTCATCGCGCCGGCCCTGAAGCCGTGGATCGAGGCGGGGCCGGCGCGGCGCCGTCAGCGCGCCGCGGCCTGCTTCGGCCTCGACGGCGCGGCGTGGGACCCGGCGCTGACGCTGGAGCGCTACGAACTCCTCTATTCCTCGCGGCTGGTGGCCGAGGCCTGGCGGGATCAGGGGACGCCGCCGCCGCCGGACCTGCCGCGGCTCGGCGCGCCGCTGCCGCTCGACCACCGGCGCATCCTCGCCACCGGCGTCGGGCGGCTGCGCGGCAAACTCGCCTGGAAGCCCGTGCTGTTCGAGCTGACGCCGCCGGAATTCACGCTTTTCGAGCTTCAACGGTCGGCGGAGGCGGTGCTGGGCCAGACGCTGCACAAGCAGAATTTCCGCCGGCAGGTGGAGCGGTCGGGCCTCGTGGAGCCAACCGGCGGCCGCACGGCGCGGCAGGGCGGCAGACCGGCTGCGGAGTACCGCTACGCCCCCGCCGCGACCACCGAGCGCCGCGCGGCCTCGGGCCGCTCGCGACGCGGCTAGGCGCCGCCTCGGCCACGCCGGCCGGTCAGGGCGCGGGCCGCGCCAGCGCGCGCGTCATGTAGCGCACCGCCTTGCCGCGCTCCGGCAGCGCGGCGGCGCCCGCCTCGACGAATCCGAGCCGCGCGTGAAAGGCGTCGGAACCCGGATTCGGCGGCGCGGCGTTGACCTCGCAGCAGGCGAGATCGTGACCAGCCGCGGCCGCCCGCGCGAAAAGCTCCTCGTAGAGCCTGCGCGCCACGCCGCGCCCGCGCGCGCTCGGCGCGACGATCACCCGGTCGACGTAGACGAAGCGCGGGAAGCGCTGCCGGAACCAGAGATAGTTGGGGCTGTCGTAGGAGGCGCCCTCGTCGAAGGCGATCATCAGGGCGTCGCGCCCGCCTTCCTCGACGCCGACATGGAACGCCCCGGCGAGGAGGGCGTCGAGCGCCGGCCCGTCGAGCGGGCCGGTCTCGGTCTCATGGGCGGCGTTGAGCGCAAGGGCGGCCGACGCGTCGACGCCCCATCGCGCCGCGGCCGTCATTCGTCGCGGTGGACCTTCTCGCGGCGCTCGTGGCGCTCCTGCGCCTCCAGCGACAGCGTGGCGGTGGGCCGAGCGATCAGGCGCTTGAGGCTGATCGGCTCGCCGGTCTCCTCGCAGTAGCCGTATTCGCCGTTCTCGATCCGGCGCAGCGCGCTGTCGATCTTGGAGACGAGCTTGCGCTGGCGGTCGCGCGTGCGCAGCTCCAGCGCGCGGTCGGCCTCGGCGGAGGCGCGGTCGACGAGGTCGGGAATGTTGGTCGCGCTCTCCTGCATCGACTCAACGGTCTCGCGGCTCTCGGCGTAGATTTCGTTCTTCAGGTCGAGCAGGCGCTTGCGGAACCACTCCTTCTGGCGGTCGCACATGAAAGGTTCGTCGTCGTGGGGAAGGTACTCGGCTTTGATGGCGCCCTGCACGGTCATTCGCTTCGCCTCGCTGTTAACCCCGGCGCGACTCTCGAAACCGCGCCTTAACACTTACGCAGTCGTATAGTGCTCCATCCCGCTACTGTCGATGCAAAAGCGGCCCGCTTGCGGTCTCCGTCCGGCCTGTTACTTTTTGCATTGCAACATGTTGGGGGATGGTTCGATGCGGTTCGAAGGCGCGCCGGGATACGTTGCGACGGAAGACCTGATGGTGGCGGTCAACGCCGCCATCGCGCTGGAGCGCCCCCTGCTGGTCAAGGGCGAGCCCGGCACCGGCAAGACCGAGCTTGCGCGCCAGATCTCGCAGGCGCTGGGGCTGCGGCTGATCGAGTGGAGCGTGAAGTCCACAACCCGCGCGCAGCAGGGCCTCTACGAGTACGACGCCGTCTCGCGCCTGCGCGACAGCCAGCTCGGAGACGCGAAGGTGGCCGACGTCGCCAACTACATCCGCCCCGGCAAGCTGTGGGAGGCGTTCGCCGCCGACGAGAAGGTGGTGCTGCTGATCGACGAGATCGACAAGGCCGACATCGAGTTCCCCAACGACCTGCTGCAGGAACTCGACCGGATGGACTTCCACGTCTACGAGACCGGGGAGACCGTCGCGGCGAAGCATCGCCCCATCGTCGTCATCACCTCCAACAACGAGAAAGAGCTGCCGGACGCCTTCCTGAGGCGCTGCTTCTTCCATTTCATCCGCTTCCCAGACGCCGAGACGCTGGCGCGCATCGTCGAGGTGCATTTCCCCGGCGTGAAGCAGGCGCTGATGCGCGAGGCGCTGACCCAGTTCTACGCGGTGCGCGAGACGCCGGGGCTGAAGAAGAAGCCCTCCACCTCCGAGGCGCTGGACTGGATCCGCCTGCTCGCCGCCGAGGACCTCGACCCCGCCGACCTGCGGGCCGACCCGCGCACGGCGCTGCCGAAGCTGCACGGGGCGCTGCTGAAGAACGAGCAGGACGTCCACCTCTTCGAGCGGCTCGCCTTCATCGCGCGGGCGCTGACGAGCTGCGTCTTCGTGCTGATCCTCTTTGTGGGCGTCGTC
>CAYGUQ010000512.1:0-3293 GCA_964352995.1 uncultured Rhodobacterales bacterium | reverse complement strand
TTCGCCCCGAGCCTGCGGCTCCCTAGTTGAGTCCCGTTCGACAAGGAACCGCTTCGGAAAGGACCCGCGCGATGATCGACCTCTACTCCGCCGCCACGCCGAACGGCCACAAGGCCTCCATCGCGCTGGAGGAGATGGCGGTGCCCTACGCCCTCCATGTCCTGAGCTTCGCCAACCGCGACCAGAAGGCGCCCGACTTCCTGCGCATCAACCCCAACGGCCGCATCCCCGCCATCGTGGACCGCGACGAGGGCGACTTCGCGGTGTTCGAATCCGGCGCGATCCTCGTCTATCTCGCCGAGAAGACCGGCCGCTTCCTGCCGACCGCCGCGAAGCCGCGCAGCCTCGTGATGCAGTGGCTGATGTTCCAGATGGGCGGGCTCGGGCCGATGCAGGGCCAGGCCGGCTGGTTCCGCAACAACGCGCCGGACATGCCGAAGGGCTACGCCCGCTACCATGACGAGACGCGCCGCCTCTACGCCGTGCTCGACGGGCGGCTGGCCGAGAGCGAATGGCTCGCCGACGACTACTCCATCGCCGACATGGCGACCTACCCCTGGGTCGCCTCGCGCTACGCCGGCGTCGACGTCGACGGCATGCCGAACCTGCGGCGCTGGATGGACGCGACGGCCGCCCGCCCCGCCGTCGCGAAAGGTCTGCAGACGCCGCCGCCGGGCTGAGCGCCTCAGTCGGGCTCCACCGGCCCGCGCAGCGCCTTCGTGGCGCCGCGCGCGGCCTTGCCGTCGAGCCGGCGGCGCTTGGAGGCCAGCGTCGGCCGCGTCGGCACCCGCCGCGTCGGCTTCACCGCCGCCTTGGCCACCATCTCGGCGAGTTTTTCGCGCGCGTCCTCGCGGTTCAGGGCCTGCGAGCGGTGGCGATCGGAGGTGATCAGCAGCGCGCCCTCGCTCGTCCAGCGCCGCCCGGCGAGCCGCCGCAGCCGCGCCTTGACGTCGGGCGCAAGGTTGGGCGAGCGCGCGGCCTCGAAACGCAGGGTGACGGCGCTCGACACCTTGTTGACGTTCTGCCCGCCGGGGCCCGAGGCGCGCGAGAACGTCTCGCTCAGCTCCCAGTCGGCCAGCGCGATCTCGTCGTTCACCCGCAGCATCGCACCCTCCCCGCCCTTGACGCGGGCGTCCCGCGCGACCTGATACCATCGAGACGGCGAAGACGGGAGTGCGCGCGGATGGCTGAACCCACAGGCATGATCGACCGGGGCCGCGCGCTGCTGCGCGTCGGCGGCGACGACGCGCGCGACTGGCTTCAGGGCCTCGTCACCAACGACGTGCGCCGACTGTCGCGCGATCAGGCGGTCTACGCCGCGATGCTGACGGCGCAGGGCAAGTATCTCTTCGATTTCTTTCTGGTGGAGGGCGCCGACGGCGCCGTGCTGATCGACGTGGCCGCCGACAGGGCGGCGGCGCTGGCGCAGCGGCTGGCGCTCTACCGCCTGCGCCGCGCGGTGAGCGTGACGCCCGCTCCGGAAATCGAGGTCGCGCTGATCTGGGGCGGCGACGCGCCGGCGCCGGCGGCCGGCGCGCTGATGGTCGCAGACCCGCGGGACGCCCGACTCGGCTGGCGCGTCTACGCCGAGGACGCCGCCGCCGCGCTCTCGGGCGTCGCCGCCGCCGATGCCGCCTCGCGGGACGCGCTGCGCGTGTCGCTCGGCGTGCCGCGCGCCGGCGTCGAACTGGCGCCCGACGACAGCTACATCCTGGAGGCTGGCTTCGATCGGCTGAACGGCGTCGACTTCCGCAAGGGCTGCTATGTCGGCCAGGAGGTCACGGCGCGGATGCGCCACAAGACCGAGCTGCGCAAGGGCCTCGCAAGGGTCCGCGTCGAGGGCGCCGCGCCGCCGCCGGGCGCCCCGGTGACGAGCGCGGACGGCAAGGCGGCCGGCGCGCTCTACACCGTCGCGGGCGGCGCAGGGCTCGCGCATCTGCGCTTCGACCGGGCGACCGGGCCGATGCGCGCGGGCGAGGCGACCGTCACGCTGGCGGAGGCGCAGCCGGGCTGAGGCCCTCCGCCGCCATCACCGCCGCGAGCCCGCTGCGATAGTCGGGATAGGCGAGCCGCACGCCCAGCTCCTCCCTGATCCGCACGTTCGAGACGCGCTTGCTCTCGGCGTAGAAGCTGCGCGCCATCGGCGACAGCTCGGCGTCCTCGAAGGCGACCTCGGGCGGCGGCGGCAGGCCGAGCAGGCGCGCCGCATGGCCGATCACGTCCTGCGGCGGCGCGGGGTCGTCGTCGCAGACGTTGTAGGCCGCGCCGGGGTTTGGCCTGGCGATGGAGGCCTCCAGCACCGTCGCGATATCCTCGACATGGATGCGGCTGAACACCTGCCCCGGCTTGACGATGCGGCGCGCGGTTCCGTTGCGGACCTTCTCGAACGGCCCCCGGCCCGGCCCGTAGATGCCCGCGAGCCGGAAGACGTGCAGCGGCAGGCCGGCGCGCTCATGCAGCCCGCGCCACGCCGCCTCGGCTGCGACGCGGGCGCGGCCGCGCTCGGTCGCGGGCTCCAGCGGCGCGTTCTCGTCGACCCAGCCGCCGGCGTGGTCGCCATAGACGCCCGTGGTCGAGAGATACCCGACCCAGCGGAACCGCCCCGCGCGCGCAGCCATCGGCTCGCCGAGCGCCGCGAGCGCCGGGTCGCCCTGAGACCCCGGCGCCGCCGACGCGAGAAGATGGTCCGCGCCCTCCAGCGCCGCCTCGGGGTCCGCCAGCGGCCAGAGCAGCGGCTCGATCCCCTCCGCGCGCAGGGCCTCCGCCGTCTCGGCCGAGCGCGTCGTGCCGCGCACCCGCCAGCCGCGCGCGACGAGACGCCGCGCCAGCGCCCGCGCGCTGTAGCCGCAGCCGATCACGAGCATGTCGCCGGTCGCATCGGTGTCAGCCATGGCTCCGCTCCGCACGCTGGGATATGAGGCGGAAACCCTTATGCGGAGAAGCGCCATGCTGCGAAAGACCCTCGCGCCGGCCCTCGCCATGACCGTCCTCGCCCTCGCGCCGGCGCTGCAGGCCGACGCGCAGGGCTACGACGCCTGCATCGAGAAGGCGGGGCGCGACCCATCCGCGGCGCTGGCGCAGGCCGAGGCCTGGGCGCTCGCCAGCGGCGACCCGGCCGCCGAGCACTGCGCCGCCGTCGCGCTTGCGGAACTCGGGGCCCATGGCGCGGCGGCGCAGCGCCTCGCCGAGCTCGCTGCCCGTCCCGGCGCCGCGCCCGCGGCGGCGCGCGCCGAGATGCTCGAACAGGCCGCCGCGCTCTGGCTGCGCGACGCGGACGCCGCCCGGGCCCGCGC
>CAYGUQ010000511.1:0-3301 GCA_964352995.1 uncultured Rhodobacterales bacterium | reverse complement strand
GTCGGGAGCTTCGGAGGCGCCGGCGCAGTTCGCGCGCGCCGCCGCCTCCGAAGCTCCCGACGCCGCGCCGTCGCACAACGAAAGGAACGTCCCGTGACCAGCCCCATTGCGCCCCGACGCGACGAAGCCGCCGACATCGTCAGCTTCCGGCGCCCGCCGCGCCGCGAGCGCCCGATGCGGCCGGGCCTCGATCCCGCGGCGGGATTCTTCAGAAACTGGCTTGAGAGGATCAGATGTCGACGCGAATTGAGGAACTTGGCGCTGTTCCAGCCGGACAGCGTTCTGGAGGACGTCGGGCTCACCCGGCGCGAGGCGCAGCGGCTCTCGGAGCAGCCGGCGTGGCCGCCGTGGCGCGCGCTGTTCTCAGCGCTGCGCGGTGGCTCCTGACGCCGCGGCGGGACCCGGATCTGAGCGCCTTCTCCGACCACATGCTGCGCGACATCGGCATGGTTCGGCCTGACGGGCGGCCTCCCGTCAGCGAGGGCGACCTCCTCTGACGCGCGGGCGGGAGGTCGACGCTCCCGCCCGCGCCGCTCCCGCCGATTTCGCAGGGCCCAAAAGCGCTTGCCCGCCGCGCTAAGCCGTTCGACACTCGCGATGCGACAGCAAGACGGGAGGCGGGCCGATGGCCGATCTGCGCAGCGAGTTCGTCGGGATCCGGTCCCCCAATCCGTTCTGGCTGGCCTCCGCGCCGCCGACGGACAAGAAGGTCAACGTGGAGCGGGCGTTCCGCGCCGGCTGGGGCGGGGTGGTGTGGAAGACGCTCGGGCTCGACCCGCACTGCGTCAACGTCAACGGCCCGCGCTACGGCGTCGTCTACGGCGCCGACCGGCGGGTGCTGGGGCTCAACAACATCGAACTGATCACCGACCGCCCGCTCGACGTGAACCTGCGCGAGATCAAGGAGGTCAAGCGCGACTGGCCCGACCGCGCCATGGTCGTCTCGCTGATGGTGCCCTGCGACGAGGAGAGCTGGAAGACGATCCTGCCCATGGTGGAGGAGACCGGCGCCGACGGGGTGGAGCTCAATTTCGGCTGCCCGCACGGCATGAGCGAGCGCGGCATGGGCTCGGCGGTCGGGCAGGTGCCGGAATACATCGAGATGGTCGCGCGCTGGTGCAAGCAGACCACGCGCCTGCCGGTCATCGTCAAGCTGACGCCCAACGTCGCCGACATACGCTGGCCCGCGCGCGCCGCGCTGAAGGGCGGCGCCGACGCGGTGAGCCTCATCAACACCGTGAACTCGATCACCTCGGTCAACCTCGACGATTTCAGCCCCGAACCGAGCATCGACGGCAAGGGCAGCCATGGCGGCTATTGCGGCCCGGCTGTGAAGCCCATCGCGCTCAACATGGTCGCCGAGATCGCGCGCGACCCCGAGATGGCGGGCCTGCCGATCTCCGGCATCGGCGGCGTCACCACCTGGCGCGACGCGGCCGAGTTCATGGCGCTGGGCGCCGGCAACGTGCAGGTCTGCACCGCGGCGATGACCTACGGCTTCAAGGTCGTGCAGGAGATGATCGCGGGCCTCGAGACGTGGATGGACGCCAAGGGCCACGGCGCGCTGTCGGACATCGTCGGCCGCGCCGTGCCGAACGTGACCGACTGGAAACATCTCAATCTCAACTACGTCGCCAAGGCGCGCATCGATCAGGACGCCTGCATCAAGTGCGGGCGCTGCTTCGCCGCCTGCGAGGACACCTCGCACCAGGCGATCTGGATGAAGCCGGGCCGGGTGTTCGAGGTGAACGACGCCGAATGCGTCGCCTGCAACCTGTGCGTGGACGTCTGCCCAGTCGAGAACTGCATCACCATGGAGCGCCTGCCGGCCGGCGCGGTCGATCCGCGCACCGGCCGCACGGTCAGCGACGAGCACGCCGACTGGACCACCCATCCGAACAATCCTGCCCGGGTGGCGGCGGAATAACGCCTCCCGCTGGCGCCGAACTTGCTGGGGCTTCGAACGGGCGCGCATCCGCGCAGCCCGTCGTCGCCAAGTTCGGAGATCGCAGCCCATGCCTCGCGCACCATCGCGCCCGTCGCCTAAAACCGCGGCAGTTCTCGCCGCTCTCGCCCTGTCGCCGGAGGCCGTCGCCGCGCAGGAGATGGTCTCTCCCGCCGGCGTCGTGACGCTCGCGCCGGGGGGCATGTTCCAGACCACGGGGACGTGGAGCCTCGGGACGCGGGCGGGCGACTTCGTCTACATCGCCGGGATGCGCGGCATCGTGCCCGAAACCAACCAACTCGCGGAAGGCGCCGAGGCCCGCGTCCGGCAGGCCTTCGAAAACATGGCCGCCGTCGCGGCTTCCGAAGGCGCGACGCTGCGAGACGCCGTGAGGATCGTCGTATACGTCACCGACATGTATCGATACAGGCCGCTGGTGAACAAGGTGCAGGAGGAGATGTGGGGCGGCGCCGGCTACCCGCCGCGCACCATAGTCGAGGTGGACCGCCTCAATCAGGACGATGTCGTGGAGGTCGAGGGGACGTTCTACGCGCCGAAAGGCTGAGCGCTAAGAGCCCGTGCCGCCCCGCATAGGGGTTCCTCGCCGGCGGCGCCCAGCCATGAGGCGGCGCCGCCGGCGTCAGCACTTCCACCCGCAGCGGCGCGCAGCGGGCCTCGTCGCTGGAATGCGTCGCGCCGCAGTCGCCGCCGGGACAGGCCGACAGCGCGCCCACGAGGTCGATCTCCGCGAAGAAGGCGATGGCGTCGCCGCGCCGCGCGGGCGTCGCCTTCATCATGTAGCGCCCCGTCGCGCGGTCGAAGCCGGTGCACATGAAGACGTTGAGCACGTCATGCGCCGTGGTCTCCGCAATCTCGGGGGGCAGCCCGCCCTCTTTCACGAGCGCGCGGACGATGTTGGAGTGGCAGCAGCGGTCGTAGTCCCGCCCCGTCAGCAGGCGCGCGGTGTAGGGGTCGCAGCGCGTGCCGATGACGTCGTGCACGCTGAGCCCGTCCGCATCGACGCCGTACCAGTCGAGGCTGTCGGCGACGATGGTCGCCATGGGGCGCAGATGCGGGAAGCTCGACCAGAGCCGGTCTCCGGTCGAGACATGGGTTCCGTGGATGGCGCGGGTCTTTCCGGAAAAGAACCGCTCGCCCCAGTCGCCGGCGGCCCACAGGTTGAGGTCGCCGACCTGCGGCGCCTCGGGGCAGGAGATGCGGAAGAAGGCGCCCGCCGGCGCGCTGAACAGCCGCGCCTCCCGCGGCGGCACGTCCACCACCGCCGCGACGGTCGCGCCGGCCAGCGCCTCGGCGTAGGCGGCGAGGTCGGGAGGGGGCAGCGCGCCGGTCGTCGCC
>CAYGUQ010000510.1:0-3309 GCA_964352995.1 uncultured Rhodobacterales bacterium | reverse complement strand
GGCCATGGCGAGCTGCGCCGGCGCGCACACGACAAGAGCGACGATCGCCGGCGTCGGCCGAGCCGAGAGATCGTCCGCGAATATCCTGAGCGCCTCGACCGCCATGCTCACTCCACCTGCATCAGCGCGTCGAGCTCGCCCTCGAGCCCGTAGTCCGCGGCGCGGCGGGCGAAGGCGGGCCGGATGCCGGTGAAGGCGAAATGGCCCCGGATGCTCTCGCCGGGCGCGCCGCCCTCGTTCACGAAGCGGAACAGCTGCTGCGTCGTGACGACTTCGCCCTCCGCGCCGCTTATCTCCACGATCTCGGTGATGCGCCGCACCCCGTCGCGCATCCGGCTCACCTGTGCGACCAGATGCACGGCGGAGACGATCTGCGCGCGCACGAAGCGCAGCGGCAGGTTCGGGTTGCCCGAGATCACCATGTTCTCCAGCCGCACCAGCGCGTCGCGCGCGGTGTTGGCGTGGATCGTCGTCATGGAGCCGTCATGGCCCGTGTTCATGGCCTGCAGCACGTCGAAGGCTTCCGGCCCGCGCGTCTCGCCGAGGATGATGCGGTCCGGCCGCATCCGCAGCGCGTTGACGACGAGCTGGCGCTGGTCGATCCCGCCCTTGCCCTCGAGGTTCAGCGGCCGCGTCTCCAGCCGCACGACATGGGGCTGATGCAGCTGCAGCTCCGCGGCGTCCTCGATGGTCACCACCCGCTCGCCCGCGCCGATGAAGCCCGAGAGCGCGTTTAGCAGCGTCGTCTTGCCCGAGCCGGTGCCGCCCGAGATCAGCACGTTGAGGCGGATGCGCGAGGCGATCTCCAGCACATGCGCCATCTGGTGCGAGAGATTGCCCTGCCGCGCCATCTGCGCCAGCGAGATGCGGTTCTTGGCGAACTTGCGGATCGAGACCGCCGTGCCGTCGATCGCCAGCGGCGGCGTGACGATGTTGACGCGGCTGCCGTCGGCCAGCCGCGCGTCCACCAGCGGGCTCGCCTCGTCCACCCGCCGGCCCACCGAGGCGGCGATGCGCTGCGCGATGTTGGTCAGCTGCGCGTTGTCGGCGAAGGTCACGTCGGTCAGCGTCAGCTTGCCGGCGCGCTCGACATAGACCTGCTTGGGGCCGTTGATCATGATGTCGGTGATCGTGGGGTCGGCCAGCAGCGGCTCGATCGGGCCGAGGCCGAACATGTCGTCGAGCAGGCGCTTGGCCAGCGCGTCCTGGTCGGCGCGGCTGAGGCGCAGGCGCTGGTCGACGACGATCTCGCCCACCAGCGGGCGCAGCTCGCGCTCCATCGCCTCGCGCCCGCCCAGCACCGCCGCCGAGACGTTGATGCGCGCCATCATCGCCGCGCGCACCGCGGCGTAGGCGGCGTCGCTGACGGCGCCGTCCTCGGGCGCGGCCTGGAGGCGCTCCACGCGCAGGCTGGCCGGCGGCGCGACGGGCTGGTCAACGCGCGCCGCTCCGCCCTCGAGGCCGCCGCCGACGTCGACGCCGCCCTGCGGCCCCTCCGGCGGCTCGACGCGCCGCGGCGGACGGCGACCGAAGCTCATCGCCGCCCCAGCACGCTCGCGATCAGCCGGCGCACGCCGGTCGGCCGCTGCGGCGCGATGCCCGAGATCCCCGCGACGATCCGCTCCGCGGCGAGCGCGATCGGCCCGCTTCCCGCCGCCAGCGGCTCGCCGAGATTGTCGCCGCGCTGGGCGGCCGTGCGGTCGTAGGCGATCTCGAAGTCCGGCGCGCGGCCGAGCGCCTCGACCGCCAGCGCCGCGTCGACCGCCCCGCGCAGGCCGGGATGGTGGTCGTTCAGCGCCAGCATCGCGCCGCCGCTGCCCGTTTTCGCGAGGTCGAGCAGGCGCGCGCCGTCGCGCAGCCCCGCAAGCGTCCGGTCCGTCACGATCACCCGGTTGCGCGCCCGCCCGAAGAGGCCCGCGAAGACGGGCCCGAACAGTCTCGGCAGATCGACGACGACGAAGTGATACTGCTCCGCCACGCGCTCCAGCACCTGCTCCAGCGCGTCGGGATCGATGGCGGCGGCGGCGCCCAGCGGCGCCTCGTCGGCCAGCAGCGCCAGCCGCGGCCCCGCCTGCGCCATCGCCTGCTCCAGATAGACCGCGTCGAGCCTGGGCGCGTTGGCCAGCGCGTCGATCAGCCCGCCGGTCTGCACGCCGAGCTGCGCGCCCGCCGCGCCGCCATGCAGGTCGAGGTCGATCAGCGCCACGCGCCGCTTGCGCACCGAGGAGAGCCGCCACGCCGTCGCCACGGCCAGCGTGGTCGTCCCCACGCCGCCGCGCGCGCCGGCGAAGGCGATCAGCCGGCCGCGGCGCGCGCCCTGCCCCGCCTCGCGCAGCGCCGGCTGGGCGCCTTCGACATAGGGCGCAAGCAGCTCCGGCGAGACCGGCTTGAGCAGATAGTCGGCGACGCCCGCCCGCACCAGTTCGCGAAACAGATAGACCGAGTCGCGGTCTCCGATGGCGAGGACGGTCACGCCGGGGTCGCAGGCCTCGGCGAGCCGGTCCATCTCGCTGAGCGGCGTGTCGAGGCCGCTGAGATCGACGATCACGAGCCGGGGCGGCGCGTCGGCCTTCTCCAGATGGTCGATGAGCCGGTCGACCCCGCCGCGGAACGCCAGCGCCCGCCCCGCGCCCAAGGCCGTTGCGAGATAGTCCGACAGCAGCGTCGCCGTCGCGGGGTCGGCGACGGCGGCCAGCACCTCGTGGCGCGGGCCGACGCCCTTGCGCGGGGCGACCGCCCGGCTCGACGGCGCAGGCCGGCCCGCCGCCTCGCTCGGGGCCGGGGCGTCGCCCGTCCCGTCCTTCACGGAGACCTCCGCGGTCCGCGCGGCGCGGCCATCACAGGCCCTCCACCGTCGCGGCGCGCTGCGCCAGCGGCGCGGGGCCGGTCTCGCGGTGGCGCGTCACCGAGCGCGCCAGCGCCGCCGCCGGCGCCGGGCTCTCCGCGCGCGGCCGGGGCGCGAGATCCTCCCGGCGCGCGACCATGGCGTCGAGCGCGCGGGCGGTGTGGCAGCCGAGCGCCCTGCCGTCGGCGGGGGCGGGGTTGCCGAAGGCGGCGTCGAGCGGGTGATCCATCCGGACGTCGTCCCACGAGGGGCAGACCGAGGCGTCGACATGGTCGAGCGCCTCCAGCCGGTCGAGGTCTCCGGCCGCCTCCGCCGCCGCGCGCGCCTCGGCGATTTTCGGCGCCCAGCCGTAGGCGTAGGGCGCGCGTTCAGGAAACGGCGGCGCGACGCATCCAGCAAGCGCCGCCAGCGCCAGCGCCGCGGCGCCGGCCGAGGCCCTGCGCGCGCTCAAAACACGAACCCCA
>CAYGUQ010000509.1:0-3313 GCA_964352995.1 uncultured Rhodobacterales bacterium | reverse complement strand
GGCATCGAGATCAGCGGCGGCGCGCTCGACGGGGCGCGGCGGGTTGCGGCGGGGCTGGATCGAGTGGCGGCCGTCCTCCACCGAGACGCGGATGCGCGCCTCGGCGCGCTCCGGGTCGGCGACGGGGGCGAGCCCCAGACCGCCCTCCGCCGCGAAGGCGACGGTCGAGCCGTCGCGGTTGAAGACCGCCTGCGAGACGGCGCCGTCCAGCGCCCAGCGCCGGCCGATCAGGTCGAGCAGGGACGGGGCGACCGGGGCCTCGTCCGGCGCGTCATAGGACATCTGGCTGCTCCTTTCCGGGCGCCGTTCCGGCGCGGTGCCGCAGGTCCGCCTCGCGCTCCTGCGCGGCGGCGAGGTCGGCGTCGATCTCGGCGAGGCGGGCGTCCAGCGCGCCCACGCGCGTCTCCGCCGTCGCGAGCGCGGCGAGGGCGGCGTCGTCCTCCAGATAGGCGGCGGCGAGCTCCGCCTCGATCTCCGGCGTCTCCTCACCTTCGGCGAGGCGGGCCTCCAGCCGCGCGACGGCGAGCTGCGCACCGCCCGCCGCGGCCTGGGCGCGGTGGCAGGCCGCGTTCGCCGCGCCGATCTCGAGCACGATCTGCAGCCGCTCGGCGAACACCGCGGCGGGCGTCCGCGCGCCGCTCACCGCCGCACCCGCCGTTCGGCGTCGGCCTCGATGGCGCCGAGCTGGTCGGGCAGACCGTCCGCGTCGGCGAGAAACTTGCTCTCGACGCTCTCGATGTGGCTGCGCAGCGCGTCCCAGATGTCGGAGCGCATGACGCGCGAGCTGTCGCCCATCAGCCGCTCCATCTCCTCGATGCGGAACGGCCGCGACAGCGAGACGCCGGAGAACACGAAATCCCGCATCTCGGTCGCGTGCATGTCGATGAAGATCTGCAGCAGCGCATGGTCCTCGCGCCGTATCCCACGCGCCTCCAGCTCCCGGATGACGAGATCCTGGAAGTACTTCAGGACCTGATACTGCGTCTCCCCGACGAACTGCATCACGAACATGAGGTCGCGTGGCGCGCGCGCGACGATGCTCTCGGCGAGCCTGGAGGGGCCTTCGCCGCCGCCTGAGCCCGCTTCAAGGTCGAATTTCGGCATTGCGCGCCTCCCGGCCCGGTTCGCCCGGCGCGCCGCATGGCGCGCGTCGGACCTTGGCCCCGACCAGTAGAGGCGCGCTTAAGCCGAAAATCAACAGCGGCGGTATTGGACAAAGGGCTGTAACAGTATCAGATCGATACTGTTACGATTGTAACGCTTCTTTACAGTGTTTTGCGAACGCGAAATAAATGCTGTAGCGCAACAAATCCTTAACTTTCATGTCGATGCCCGTCGCGCGGCGCTCTGGCACGGCTCTTGCTGTGAGGGAGTCACAAAAAGCGCGGCGTCCCGGAAGGGCGCGTCGCCGCAAGAACAAAGGAAGGGAGAATCGGTCTTGAAGCAGACCCTGCGCCATCGGGAGGCCGGCCGACACATCGGCGCCCGCCCGGCCCGCACGCCCTCCGCTGACCTTTGCCGCGTTCCTTCGGCCGGAGTTCTCCGGCGCCCCACCAATGGAAAGGGTGAACGGCAATGTCGTCATTGACCTTGAACAAGATCACCGCCCAGAAAGGCATCTCGGTCGGCGAAGCCGCCAAGAAGATCGCCGATCTCGGGTGGAATCCCTCCTATGTGCAGGAGGCGATGACCTATCCCACCGACTACAAGATCGCGAAGGCCCCGCGCGATCCGATGAAGCAGGTGCTTCGGTCCTACTTCCCGATGCAGGAGGAGAAGGACAACCGGGTCTACGGCGCGCTCGACGCGGCTTTGCGGGGCGACATGTTCCGCAACGTCGAGCCCCGCTGGGTCGAATGGATGAAGCTGTTCCTGGCGATCATCCCGTTCCCGGAGATCTCCGCCGCCCGCTCCATGGCCATGGTCGCGCGTCTCGCCCCCGGCGAGGACCTGCGCACCGGCTTCACGATGCAGATGGTCGACGAGTTCCGCCACTCCACGATTCAGATGAACCTGAAGAAGTGGTACATGGAGAACTACATCGACCCCGCCGGCTTCGACATCACCGAGGAAGCCTTCGGCAAGTGCTACGCCACGACGATCGGCCGCCAGTTCGGCGAAGGCTTCATCACCGGCGACGCGATCACCTCGGCCAACATCTACCTGACCATCGTGGCCGAGACGGCGTTCACCAACACGCTGTTCGTGGCCATGCCGTCGGAGGCCGCGCGCAACGGCGACTACGCCCTGCCGACGGTGTTCCTCTCGGTGCAGTCCGACGAGAGCCGCCACATCGGCAACGGCCACTCGCTGCTGATGGCGACCCTGAAGGACCCAGAGAACCACCTGCTGATCGAACGGGACATGAAGTACTCGTTCTGGCAGAACCACGCCATCGTCGACGCCGCCATCGGCACCTTCATCGAGTACGGCACCACCAACCGCGACAAGGACAAGGAGTCCTATGCGGAGATGTGGCACCGCTGGATCTATGAGGACTACTACCGCACCTACATGCTGCCGCTCGAAAAGTACGGCATCAAGATCCATCACGACGACGTCGCGGCGGCCTGGGACCGCATCACCAAGAAGAGCTACGTCCACAAGGTCGCGCAGTTCTTCGCGGTCGGCTGGCCGGTGAATTTCTGGCGCATCGAGGCCCAGCACGACAAGGACTTCGAGTGGTTCGAGGCCAAGTATCCGGGCTGGTACGCCGAGTTCGGCGACTTCTGGAAGTGGTACGCCAAGCTGTCGAAGAAGGGCAGCAAGGTCATCACCTTCAACGAGGATGTCGGCTACGTCTATCCGCATCGCTGCTGGTCGTGCCTCGTGCCGTGCCTGATCCGCGAGGACATGGTGGTCGACGAGATCGACGGGCAGCTCCACACCTTCGCCCACGAGCTCGACCGCTGGACCGCCGTGGAGGCGTTCTCCGACGAGTTCCAGGGTCGTCCGACGCCCGCGATGGGCCGGTTCTCCGGCAAGCGCGAGTGGGAGACGCTCTATGACGGGTGGGACCTCG
Organism: uncultured Rhodobacterales bacterium; assembly: GCA_964352995.1. GTDB lineage: Bacteria > Pseudomonadota > Alphaproteobacteria > Rhodobacterales > Rhodobacteraceae > Rubrimonas. Next base: position 291 of record CAYGUQ010000509.1, on the reverse strand, counting down.
CCGACGCCATCGTGGACCTGAACTTCGTCCGCGCCGACGGCAAGACGCTGGTGCCGCAGCCGCATCTCCGCTTCGACGACAAGGAGATGTGGACGCTCGACGACGTGCGCGGCCACACGCTCGGCTCGCCGCTCAAGGCCCTGCGGGCGATGAGCCCCGAGGCGCGCGAGCAGCACATCGCCGAGTACCGCGCCGGCTTCACCATCAACCCCTGCCACTGAAGCGCGACGGGGGCCGGCCGGCGCGCCGGCCCCTTCCGCCTGAGGAGAAAGCCATGGGCGACGTCTACAC